>RZYE01000202.1 GCA_009930425.1 Actinomycetota bacterium
GCCGGCCCTGCTCCGGGTGGGTCGCGAAGATGCGGGCGTTGAGGGCGACCCAGGCCGCGGCGTCCTCGTCGCGGAAGGTCCGCACGCGCAGCCCGCCGGGCAGCGGCGGCACGACGACGTCGCCCGGTTCGGCCACCATGTGCCACAGTTCGCGGGTGGCCGTCAGCCCGTGCCGCTCGGCGAGGGCCACGGCCGCCGGCAGCGTCCCGTGCGCCCAGACCGCGACACCGGGCCTCGCCAGCACGCGCCGGAGGAGGGCGGTGCCGTGGCCGAGCCCCCGCGACTCGGGGAGGACGGCGAGCTCCGCCGTCGTCCCGTCGGTCCAGGCATAGCCAGCGACGGCGTCGTCCTCGAGCGAGACGAGGTGGGTGATGGCGTGGAGGGGCGAGCGCAGCTCGAGGAGGCCGGCCTCGCCGACGGCCGCGACGCCGTCGTGATCCTCGACGCGAGCGAGGAGGGTGAGGATGCGGTCGCGGAGCGCCGGGTCCGGTTGGGCCAGCTCCCGGATCACTCGAGCGTTCCCGCGCGGGCCATCGCCGCGGCGTTCTCGAGTTCCTCGGCGGTGTTGAGGAGCGCGCCGGCACGCTGGACCACGAGGGCGGAGAGGTCGTGGTCCGTCACCTCGAGGGACTCCGCGCCGAGGGCGCTGCCCGCCGCGAGCACCTTCAGGAAGGAGGAGGCGCGGTCGAGGGCGACGTCGAGGTCACCGTCGAAGACCCCGGAGAGGATCCTGTCGGCGGTGCGGCGCACGTCCTCCGGCCCCGGCGTGTCGGCGACACCGGCGATCACGCCGGCCACCTCGGCCACCTCGAGCCCACGGCGGTAGTTCACCACGATGTGCCGGGGGTCGCGGCGCACCCACTCCCGGATCAGGTAGAGGCGCCAGAGCGTGCCCGGCAACGTGTTGGCCGGGGAACTCGCCCACATCTCCGCGAGCGTCTCCAGGCCCTCGCTCTCCACCAGCCCGACGAGGCGTGCCACCAGTTCGGGATCGTCAGCCCGCCCACGGCCGCCGTCCACCAGGGCCTGCGCCGTCTCGTGCGCCAGCAGCGACGCCTCGGCCGGATCGGGCGCCCCGACGAGCGCCTCGGCCTGGGCGTCCTCGAGGCGGGCGGGACGGCGGGGTGGTGTTCGGGTCACGGTGAGCTCTCGTTGGGGATTGGCGGGGTGGGGACACGGATCGGAGACGACGGGCGGCGCGCTCCGCCCACCGGGACATTGTGCTTCCCGCGGGGGCAGGTCGGTCAAGCCCCCGCCACCCCCTCTGCGCCGGGCTGTACCATTGTGCGGTGCCGCCGCGGCGGTACGGGCCTCTAGCTCAGTTGGCAGAGCAGCGGACTTTTAATCCGTCGGTCGTGGGTTCGAGCCCCACGGGGCCCACCCCACGCACAAGGCTCGAACCCTTGCCAACGGAAACGTTGGTCGAGGTTCCAGACCCGTCCGGGTCCGGGGTCACCTTCGACCATCGCTGGGAGCAGTCCACCTACAGCTACTTCCGGGACCGCATCCATGTCCACGCCGCCGAAATCGAGGAGGCGTACGAGGAGGAGAACAAGGAGCGCAGCATCGAGCTGTGGCAGGGCATCTTCGGTGACGGCTTCAAGGCTCCGGCCACCTCATCCAGCGCGAAGTTCCCGGCAGCAGCTCCCGCGGCCGCTTCCACCGTGGGGCGGTCTGGCCGCGCGGGATGATCCGCCGCAACCGGGCCACGCTGTCGGCCGGGCAGAAGCATCTCGTTGACCAGCTGAGATCCCTCGCCAAGGAGCACCCCTGCAACGTGCGGATAGCACAGCAGCCCCAGGTTGGCACTGACGGCGACGCCACCCTCCGACTCCGCCTCCACACTGCCGATATCCCGCACCGCCCCGGCGGGCTAGAACTTGGAGACACCGAGGAGTTCATTGTCAAGATTCGCCCGTCGCTGTTCTCGCCGCCGAGCGCCGAGGTTGACCACATACGCTTCCTCGGTTTCCCGCACGTCCTCCAAGGGCAGCGGCTCTGCATCTATCTCGACCCCTCACGCGAGTGGCGGCCGTCCGCCGGAATGGCCGGATTTCTAAGCCGACTGTGGGACTGGCTCACCGACGCCTCCGGCGGAGCGTTCGATCCCTCGACCGCGATGTACCACGCTGTCGGAGGAGTGCTCCACCACGCCGATGACACACCCACCATCGTCGTCCGCGAACCTGGGCCGCCCAAGCGGCAGCAGATCGCTCGGCTCGTCGCCCGCTCACCGCACCGCTACGACCTCACCTACTCGACCGACCGCGACGGACACCGCACACCCGTCTTTGTCCTCGCGAGCGACCTCCCGTTCGGCGCGGCATCCACCTTCGCGCTGTTCCTGACGCTCCTGGACGACCCGCACCTTGACCACGCTGAAGGACGACCACCACAGGTTGCACCGCAGTCGCCCGCGTTCCTTACCTCGCTCCTCGCCAGCGCTCTACGAAACCCTGACGGCACCGAGCAGTACTTCGTGCTCGCCGTGCCGCACTCCGCAGGCGGACCGCACATCTTCTCGGTGGACGCCTCCCCGCAACTACCGCCGACGCCCTGCGACGCCTTGCCAAGAAGCACGGCACCGCGGTCAACCTCGACTCCGGAATCATCAACGCCGACATCCCCATCGAATGGTGCAACATGTCTGACGAACGGCGGGAGGTCACGACCCGGCGCGACGACAACCGTCCCGTCAACGGCTTCCAAGGAAAGACCGTTCACATCTGGGGCTGCGGCGGACTGGGCTCATGGCTCGCCGAGTTCATTGCACGCGCCGGAGCCAACACCATCACTGTCTGTGACCCCGGCACCATCACCGGTGGCCTGCTCGTGCGACAGAACTACACCGAAGCCGACATCGGCCAGACGGAAGCTGACGCCCTCGCCACACGTCTCCGCGCGATCCGCGACGACCTCACCGTCACCGTCGCAGAAGGAAGCGTCCCCGATTCAGCTATCTCTCTTGCCGCGGACCTCATCATCGACGCCACCGTCAGCCACAGCATCAGCACCTACCTGGACACCCTCGCAGGCGAAGACCGCAAGGCCCTCATCGCCCAGGTCGCCACCGACGCCAGGACGGGATCGCTCGGTATCACCAACATCTGCGCGCTTGGCGCCGCCTGTACGCCGTCTGAGCTTGACGACCAGGCAGGCCGCTCGCTCGATTGCGGGTCCTTCGGGACGGCCCAGCTTGGGCGCTCATACACGTACTGCCTCCTCGACGGAGAGACACGTGTGACGAGAGGCCCGCCATGATCTGCATGATCTGGACGCTCAGCGCCCACACTCGTTACTACCTGCGCCGCTACATGCCCACCAACCGGCTGCTCGACGCGATCCGCCGCCGACGCAACCTGAGATGGGGCATCCCCGCGATGCTCCTTGCCGTTCCCTACCTGCTGATCGCGAGCATCTGCACCAACGCCCTCGACCAGGGTGCCCCAGGCTGGCTGCATCTGGTCGTGCTCTGGTCGGTGTGGAACGCGATGAAGTTCATCATCATGGGGCCGATCAGCCTCGTCCTTCTGGTGCGCGCCCGTATCCGAGAGGCTTGGTGCACGTCGCCGGGATCGAACGCGTGAGACCCTGAGCCGGACTCCGCGACAGGAGGAACCGACTACCTACGTCGCGGCACGGTAGCCCTCGCCGGGACAGACCTCACTTGATCCGCGTGCGTGGTCACGCTCGCGGCGGTCCAGAGGCCGGCCGCGGACCAGCACGCCCTTGTCCATGGCCACCGTAATCTCCTTGTAGGCGGCCAGTTCATCTCCCTTCTGGTGGTCACGTGATCTCCCGTTTCGTGGCCAGCTGATCTCCCTGCCGT
>RZYE01000203.1 GCA_009930425.1 Actinomycetota bacterium
GAAGTCCGCCCGCAGCCCGAGCACCACCGGCGTTCCCGTACCCGCGAGGCCGGCGAGCCGGCTCAGGAACGCGTGCCGCTCCTCGGCGTCCGCGCCGGCGGTGAACACCTCCTCCGCCTGGTCGACGACGACGGCGCGCGCCTCGCCCGCCGCGTCGAGAGCGGCCTGGGGGTGGGCTCCCGGCGTGAGGAGGGTGACGGGTGGGACCGGGGCGCCGCCGTCGGCGAGGGCCGGGATCAGGCCGGCGCGCAGGAGGGAGGACTTGCCCACTCCGGAGGGGCCGACCACGACGATCGGGACGTCACGCGGCTCGCGGACGCGGGCGACCAGCCGTGCGGTCAGTTCCTCCCGGCCGAAGAACCACGGGGCGTCCTCGGCCTGGAACGCGGCGAGCCCGCGGAACGGCACGGCGGCGGAGACGGGGCGCCGCCCTGGCTTCCGGCGGGCCCGGGCGATGGCGGCGAGCCACGGCTGGGTGGCGTCGTCGGGCACACCGCAGGCGGCGAGGAGGGCACGGACCTGTGCGGTCGCGGCCACCGGCGGGACGTGCTGGCCGCTGAACCATCCACCGACCGTGGCCACCGGGATGCCGGTTCGCCTCGCGACGTCGCGGACGGTGAGCCCGGCCTGCTCGCGCAGGGCCGTCAGTGCCTCGGAGAGCTCGTCCCTCGTCGCGACCCCGGCAGGGTCGAGTCCCGTCGCAGAAGTTGGCATCCGTGTTCCCTCGTGTCCTCGGCTCGCCCATGAGCCGTCCCCCCCGGGACCGCTCCCCGCGGCCCGCGGCGCCGTCAGTGGCGCCGCGCACATTCTGGCGGCGAGAGCACCGCCGAGGTCGGGGGGTCCCAGCACGTGGAAGGGCTGAGGGACGCCGTCCGGCACGGCAAGGGCCCGCATCCGATGGTCGGATGCGGGCCCTCCCACGCGGATCAGGAACGCTGGCTGGCCTCCCAGCCGGCAGGGGTGACAGGCAGTGCACGCTTGTGGGCGGTGCGGTGGTACCAGCGGAGGATGGTCTCCTCGTCCTCGGGGGCGATCTCCTTGCCCTCCAGGTAGTCGTCGACGGCGCTGTACGAGACGCCCAGCGCCACCTCGTCAGGGATGAGGGGTTTGTCGTCCTCGAGATCGGCGGTCGGCACCTTCTCCACCAACTCGCCCGAGAGGCCGAGGTGCCGCCCGAGTTCCCGGACGCGGCGCTTCGGGAGGCCGAACAGCGGCGTGAGGTCAGCGGCGCCGTCGCCGAACTTGGTGTAGAACCCGACGACGGCCTCGGCGGCCTGGTCAGTCCCCACCACGAGCATGCTCCGGGCCCCCGCAACCGTGTACTGCGCGATCATCCGGGCACGAGCCTTGACGTTGCCCTTCACGAAGTCGTCGGTGGCATCGCCGATCGGCATTCCAGCGGCCACGAGTCCGTCCCACATCCCGTCCACCGAGGGCTTGATGTCGACGGTGTAGACCTCATCCGGGGTGATGAACTCGAGCGCCATCTGGGCATGGTGCTCGTCTGCCTGGACTCCGTAGGGGAGCCGCATCGCGACGAATCGCGCGGTGCCGCCCTCGGCACGGACCCTCGCGCAGGCGAGCTGGCACAGTCGTCCGCCCACGGAGGAGTCCACGCCCCCGGAGATGCCCAGCACCAGGCCGCGCGTGTGGGTGTGCCTCAGGTAGTCGACGAGGAAGGCGACCCGCCGCTCGGCCTCACGGGCGGCGTCGAAGTCCTGGACCACCTCGAGTTCCTCGATGATTCGCTGCTGCAGGGCGGTATCAGTCATGTGACCGACCGTACCGGGGGAAGGGGGTGGCCTGCGCGTCGGGACGGCAGTGGGGCGGAGTTCGGCGGCAGGGGAGTCCGGCGACAGGTCAGCCGGCCGCGTCCCGGAGAGCCGCGACGAGTTCCGCCTTGCGCATGCGCGAGTATCCGGTGATGCCGAGCTCTCGCGCCCGCATTCGTAGCCGGGCCACAGTCCAGTCTTCGAGGGAGTCGCTGTCCTCGCTGTCCTCGTGGTCCTCGTGGTCCGGGTCCGTCCCCGCGGAATCGTCCGCTGTGTCCGGGATTTCGGCGGTGGGGGTTCCGGGGCGCGGTTCGGGGAGCGACGGGACGCGGGCCGAGCCGGGTCCGGGTGGGGCCTCCGCGTGAGGGCGGCCCGCCAGGAACCGCACCAGGGCGAACGCCGCTGCCACCACCCCGGCGACCAGGATGAGCGCGGTGACGAATCGGTTCTGCCGCCGTCGGGGCACTGCGTCGGCTGCCATGACAGCAGCCTAGGGGAGACGTAGACCCAAGGGGCCCCGCCTCAGTCCGTCAGGTGCTCATCGGCCCACAGGGCCATCGCGTCTCGCAGGAAGACCGCGAGTCCCGGGGCGTGGGCGTCGTAGGTCGCCGTGAAGCGTGGATCGTCCACGTACATCTGGCCGAGGCCGGCGTAGGCGGACCGGTTGGGCGTCCAGAAGGCGGTGAGCCACGCGTGGTGGTTGGCGATCTGATCCTGGACGTCCGGGTCGGCGGGATCCGCCCCGCTGCGAAGGAGTTCCGCGAGCGCCCGCGTGGTCCGCTCTCCCAGATCGAACAAGTCCTTCTGCTCCTGTCTCGTCATTCGGCCGAACCTTCGCTGGCTCTGCGCGTAGGCCCCGGGCCAGCGCTGCTGGGCCTCCTCGGCGTACGGGTTGTCGGCGAATCCCTCGAACATCTCGGTCTCCTCCATCGGCATGCCCAGCTCCAGTCTCGTGATCGTGTTCTCCACGGCGCGGATCATGCGGTCGATCCGCGCCCGCTGGCCCCGCAACTGCTCGGCGTGACGGGCCAGCGCGGCGACGTCGTCGTCCTCGCTGTCCAGGACCCGCGCCACCTGGTCCAGGGGCAGGCCCAACTCGCGGAGGACGAGGATGCGCTGCAGGCGCAGCAGTTCCGGACGGCCGTAGAGGCGTTGGCCGCCGGGGGCGGCGCCCGCCGGCGTGAGCAGCCCGATGGTGTCGTAGTGGCGCAGGGTGCGTGAGGTCACCCCGCTTGCGCGCGCCACCTGCTGTGTCCTGAGCATGTCGCTCAGCCTAGGCGTTGACGTTGCGTCAATCGCAAGCGGGATGGTGCCGGCATGCGCGGTGGGGCGGGACATGGGAGAAATGGACCATGACCGGGGAGACGATGGCTGCGGGTCGCGGGACGACGGGCCAGGGACACAGGACCGTTGCCGCGAGCAGGGTCCGGATCGTGCAGCAGATGACGCAACTGGACGCGAACATGGGCGGCAACGTCCACGGGGGGACGATCCTGAAGCTCATCGACAACACCGCTGCGGTGGTGGCGGCACGCCACTCGGGCGGGCGGGTGATCACCGCATCGATCGACCGCGTGGTGTTCCACGCGCCGGTGCACGTCAGCGACCTGCTTCGCGTGAACGCCAGTCTCAACTGGACCGGGCGCACGTCCATGGAGGTGGGGGTGCGGGTGGAGGCGGAGGAGGTCTTCTCGGGACAGGTGCGCCACACGGGTTCCGCCTACCTTGTGATGGTCGCCGTCGACGGAGCGGAGCGGCCCAGGCCGGTCGAGCCCGTGGTGCTCGAGAACGCGGAGGACCGCCGCCGCAATCGCGAGGCCGAGGAACGTCGGCGGGCGCGGCTCGCCGCGCGGGACGATCGCTGACTGCACACCGAAGGGCCCGTCATGAGGACGGGCCCTTCGTGGCGGAGCGAGTGTCAGTCGCCGGAGTCGGCGCTCGGAGCGCTCTGACCCGGATCCGCGAGTAGTGGTCGGCGGGTCGTGACGCGCAGATGCCCTTTGCCTTGGAACGATGAGGTTTGTCGAGAACGCCAGGGTCCAGGG
>RZYE01000204.1 GCA_009930425.1 Actinomycetota bacterium
GATGGTGTGGCCCTTCCTCCGGATCACCGACGAGACCAGCGAGGACGCCAACCGGGGATGGAAACGGTTCCTCTGGATCAACTACGTGGTCGGCTTCCTCCTGACCCAGCTGCTCATCCTGGGGACCATGCGGGGCTGAACTCCCAGCCGCGCACCACCGCCCTCCCAGCCACCTCGCAGCCCACGGTGGCTGACTTGTTCCATGACAATCGACGTCCCAGCGGCGACCCTCCTCCTCGCCGATGCCCTCGCCATCTCCCTCCTGGTCTTCGCGATGTTCGTGCCGCGGCACCGCCGCCGCGACATGGTGGTGGCCTACCTCGGCGTGAACGTCGGGGTCCTCGCCGTCTCCTCGGCCCTCGCCTCCTCCCTCTCGGCCCTCGGGGCGGGCCTGGGCCTGGGGCTCTTCGGGGTCCTGTCCATCATCCGGCTGCGCTCCCAGGAGCTGAACCAGCGCGAGGTCGCCTACTACTTCTCCGCCCTCACCCTCGGTCTCCTCGGCGGGCTGGGCACGGAGTCGGTGGGCCTCACGCTCGGGCTGATGGCCGCCGTCGTGACGGTGATGTGGTTCGCCGACCATCCCCGGCTCCTGGCCGACCACCGCCACCAGGTCATCGTGCTGGACCGTGCCGAGGCGGACGAGGCGCGCCTCGTGGACCGCCTCGAGCAGGTCCTCGCGGGCCGGGTGCACGGGGTGACCGTGCAGAAGGTGGACCTCGTCAACGACACCACCGTGGTGGACGTCCGGTGGTCGGTGCCGCACCGGCCTGTCGCGAGCCCCACCGGCGCCGCGGGCATCGCCAATCGGAGCGCGCGGTGATCGGCCTCGACCTCCCCGCGATCGGCCTCGACGAACTCACCGAGGTGGCCGACCTCCAGCGCCGGGTGGACCGGAAGTACCTCCTGCCCGCCACCGCCCTTCCCGGCCTGCTGGCGGCGCTGCCCGCCGGTGCGCGCATCCTCCAGATCGACGGCGCCCGCCAGTTCTCCTACGTCTCGCTCTACCTCGACACCCCTGACCTCCTCGCCTACCGCCTCGCCGGCCAGCGACGGCGCCGGCGCTTCAAGGTACGACACCGCCGCTATGCCGATTCCGGGGAGTCCTGGCTCGAGGTGAAGACCAGGGACGCGCGCGGCACGGTCAAGCGCCGCATCCCGGCAGCCGTCGCGCACCCGCTCGGGCCGGACGGCCGGCTGTTCGTCGCAGCCACGCTGGAGCACGAGGGCCTGGAAGTGGATCCGGACGTCCTCGTCCCGGTGCTTCTCACCTCCTACCACCGCACCACCCTCCACCTCCCGGGGGACCGGGCGCGCCTCACCATCGACGTGGATCTCGCCCTCGACGACGGCGGGGCGAGCCTGCGGTGGGACGGCCTCGCCGTCGTCGAGACAAAGGCCGGGCGGCACCCGACCGCGGTGGACCGCCACCTGTGGCGGTCCGGCGTCCGCCCGGCGCGGATCTCCAAGTACGGCACCGGCCTCGCCGCCCTCCACCCCGACCTGCCCGACCTGAAGTGGCACCGGACCCTCACCCACGACATCCCCGCGGCACTGGCCGCCTGAGAGGAGCTCAAAATGCGCATCATCCGCGCGGCCGGACTGGCCGCCATCGTCCTCGCAGGGTGCGGCACCACGGCCGCCACCGAGAAGACTCGCGACCCCAGCACGGCCGACTCCGTGACGGCCGAGTCCGCCGCCGTCACGACCGCCACGCAGGCACAGGACGTCACCGAGGCCCTGGCATCGAAGAAGGCCGCGCACGAGGTGGTGGCCAGCTGGGACGAGGCCGACGTGGTCGAGGTCGCGCTCAGCGACAGCGAGGACGACACCGTCACGATCACCGACCCGGGGACGTACCGCCTCTCCGGCACGCTCACGGGGCAGGTGGTCGTCCAGTCCGAGTCGGACCTGCCGGTCCAGCTCATCCTCGACGGCGTGGACATCACGTCGGAGACGGGCGCGGCGATCGCGATCACCGCCGCGGAGGAGGTGGTGGTGATCCTCGCCGACGGGTCGGAGAACTCGCTCACCGACGCCACCACCTACGCTGACACCGCCACCGACTCCCCGAACGCGGCGTTCTGGTCCGCCGACGACATGACGATCACGGGCACCGGGTCGCTCGCCGTCACCGGCCGGTCCAACGACGGCATCGCCTCCAAGGACGGCCTCGTCATCGAAGCCGGGGACATCACCGTCGATGCCGTCGACGACGGCATCCGCGGCAAGGACTACCTGGTCGTCGAGGGTGGGACCATCACCGTGTCGGCGGGCGGCCACGCCCTGAAGTCGGACAACACCGACGACTCCACGGTCGGTTACGTGGCGCTGCTGGGCGGCGCCGTCGGCCTGGAGGCGGGCGAGGACGGCGTGAACGCTCAGTACGTGATGGTGGGTGCCGCCGATGTCGCCATCGCGGCGGCCGACGATGGCCTGCACGCCGACGCGGACATGGTGATCGGTGACGGCACGATCGTGATCACCTCCTCCTACGAGGGCCTCGAGGCCGCCACGATGGCGATCTCGGGCGGAACCATCGACGTGGTCGCGGACGACGACGGCATCAACATCGCGGGCGGCGCCGACTCCTCCGGCATGGGTGGTCCCGGCGGCGGCGACCAGTTCGCGGCCAATGCGGACCAGTGGATCGACATCTCCGGCGGCACCATCACGCTGCACGCGCAGGGCGATGGCTTCGACTCCAACGGCAGCGCCACCATGTCCGGGGGCACCCTCGTGGTGCACGGCCCCACCGGCAACGGCAACGGGGCGATCGACGTGAACGGCACGTTCGAGCTCTCCGGCGGAACGCTGGTGGCCGGTGGCAGCTCTGGGATGGCCGAGGTGCCGGATGCGTCCTCCGCCCAGGGCTGGGCGTCGGTGACGTTCAGCGGATCGGTCGCGGCCGGGACGACTGTGGAACTCGTGGGCGACGGCGTCACCGTGGCGAGCTACACCGCCGAGAAGACGTTCGGCTCGGTGGTGTTCTCGACCGCGGAGATCGTCAGCGGCGCCCAGTACGAGGTGGTGGTGGACGGCCAGTCCGTGGGCACGGTCACGGCGGGGCAGCACGTCGGCGGGATGGGCGGGGGAGGTCCGCGCGGCTGACCTCCCGGACGCCCGCGCGTAGCATGGCCGCATGCGGACAGCGGTGTCGCGGGCGGTCCTCGTCCTCGTCCTGGCTCTCGCCGGATGCTCCGGCGAGCCGGACGACCTCCGCCCGGAGGACTGGGTCACCGGCCTCACCACGCCGTGGGGGATCGACACCTTCGCGGACGGCTCCGTCCTCCTCACCGAACGGGACACCGGCCGGGTCCTGCGGCTGACGCCGGAGGGTGAGGTGGTCGAGCTCGGGACAGCGGACGAGCAGGGCTCCGGCGAGGGCGGACTGCTCGGCGCGGCCCTCGGCCCGGACGAGACGGCCGTGTACCTCTACGTCTCCACCGCTGTCGACAACCGGGTGGTGCGCCACGCTCTCGAGGGGGACGCGCTCGGACCCGAGGAGGGTATCCTCACCGGGATCCCGGTCGCCACCTTCCACGACGGCGGCCAGGTGCGGTTCGGGCCGGACGGGATGCTGTACGTGTCCACCGGGGACGCGGGGGACACGAGGGCCGCGCAGGACCCGGACTCGCTCGCGGGCAAGATCCTCCGGCTCACCCCCGACGGCGATCCCGCGCCCGGCAACCCATCCGGTACCGAGGTGTGGTCGCTCGGGCACCGCAACGTCCAGGGCCTCGCGTGGGACGCCGAGGGCAGGCTGTGGGCCAGCGAGTTCGGCCAGAACTCGCAGGACGAGCTCAACCTCATC
>RZYE01000205.1 GCA_009930425.1 Actinomycetota bacterium
GCCTCCTCGAACTCGGGCTCCACCTCCACGGGGAGGTCGCGGCAGGGCTCGTAGGAGTCGGGCGTGAGGTGCCCCCACTCGACCCTGCTGGCTGCGAGGAGTTCGCCCAGCGTCCCGGCCCCGGCCCGCGCCGCCAGTCCGACGGTGACGCCCGCGCACGCGACGGCGTCGGCGATCGCGTCATGGTGTTGGGAGAGCGGGACGCCGAGGTCGGCCGCGACGGCGTCGAGGCTGAACCGCTCCAACGCGCAGTGGTGGCGGGACAGGACGAGCGAGCACGCGAAGTCGAGGGTGGGGGAGGGGCGCCCACTGACGCGCAGGGTTTCCCGGATCACGGGGATGTCGAAGGCGGCGTTGTGCGCCACCACCGGCAGGCCGGTGAACCGCCGCTCCACCTCCGGCCACAGTTCGAGGAAGGTCGGCTTGCCCTCGATGTCCGGGGGAAGGATGCCGTGGATCGCCACGCAGTCCGGGTCGAAGCGGTTGAAGAGCCGGGGCGGGCGCATCAACGAACCCCAGGTCTCCACCACCGCGCCACCCCGCACCACGGCGAGGCCCACCTGGATCGGGGAGGAACGGTAGCGGTTGGCGGTCTCCCAGTCGATGGCGACGAAGTCCAGGCTCATGTCAGCACCGGGGACTCCAGCCGATGGGTCCGGCCGGCTGGCTCGATTTCCTCGGGCGAGAGGTCATGCCCGTGCTCGCCGTCCCCGTGTCCGTGCTCGCCGTGTCCGTGCCCGCCGCAGCCACCGCCGTGGCCGTGACCGCCCCGGCCACCACCGTGCTCCTCGGACTTCCGTCCGAACCGGGGCATGCAGCCGAACAGCGCCTTGAGGGCGTCCTTCTCCGCGCCGACGGCGGCCCCGATCTCCCCCCAGCAGGCGCCCTGCATCCGGGCCGCCATCACGGCGTGCCGGAGCGCGCGGCGGTCGGCGCCCTCCGCTGCCCACGGGTTGTCAAGCGCGTTCCAGCGCTCGACGGCGCCCGCGAGCGCCGCCTCGAACTCCGGTGTCCGTTCGGCCTCGTCGTGCTCGCACATGCGGCCTCCTCCGTGCAAAGCTATCCTGACGGTGACAGTAAGTCAGGCAATCCTGACAGTCAAGGCGACGCGAGGAGGTGCGGTGGACAAGGAGCGCACGATCGGAGCCGTTGCGCAGGTCTCCGCTGAGATCTCGGACGCGCACGTCCGCCTCGAGGCCGCCGTCCGCGCGGCCCGAGCGGCGGGAGCCACCTGGGCGCAGATCGGCGAGGCCACCGGTGTGACCCGCCAGGCCGCCCACGAGAGGTGGGGCCACATCCCGCGCGCGGGGTGCCCGAAGGACGACTGTGACTGCGAGGACCACGAGGTGGCCGCGGCCGCGTGCGGGTGCGGGCATGGCCCCGGACGCGGATACCACCGGCGCCGGGCCTGAGCGGGGACCCCCTTCCACTCCGGCACGGGGCAGGCGCATACTGGCACCATGACGCGGACGGACCCGTTCGACCGACTGCGCCACGCGCTGTCGGCGGTGTTCCGCACGTCCGCTCCCCGGGGAGAGGAGTCCTCCGGGCCGAGCGACTCCTCCGGTGACCTGAGCCTCCTGGAACAGGACCTCGACGCGAGTTTCGCGGAGGTGGAGGCCGACCTCCGGATGAGCAGGGACCTGCTCGTGCTCGAGCGGCTGCTCCTCGTCCTGCACCGCCGGGTGCCCGTGACCGCGGTGCGGAAGTCCCCGGTCGAGGGGACGGGACGCATCTCGTTCGCCAACGGGACTGCCGTCATCGCGGCCACGCGGCCGGCCGGGAGCCTCAGCCACCTGGCCGTCGCCGTGGTCCGCGGGCGCGTGCTGCTGGAGAGTGCCCGGGCCGTGGACGACGGGGTCGAGATGATCTTCGCCCTCAAGGATGGGCGCCACTTCACCGCCTACGCGATCGGGCTGGATCAGGAGGACTGACCGCGCCCCGCAAGGATGTCGCGCAGCTCGGCGATGGCGCCGTCGCCACCGCGGCGGTAGGCCTCCCAGTCGCGGCCGCGGCCGGGGACCGGGGTGCGCGCCCACTTCTCGGCGGCGGCCTCGAGCGAGGCGGTGGCGTCGCCATCAGGGTTCGCCCGCACCTGCCGGACCACGAGGCCGAGCGCAGCGGTCTCCCCCTCCCGCAGCTTCGCGCCCTCGTGGGAGGAGAGCGAGCCGTCGATCCGGCACGCAGCGCCCCCGCCGAGGAGGTCGGACCACGCCTGGGTGGCCGCCGCCCGCCTCTGGGAGGCGAGGTCGAGCAGCTCAGCGGGAGTCATCATGCTGGGGGAACGCCGGGAACCAGTCGGCTCATTCCCGCCGGCCGGGTCAGAAGCTGCGGCTGGGAGCCGTTGCCCGCCGCGAACCACGCCGGCCCACCGCCGGGGCGGGAGCCGTTCGGGCCGGTGCGCTACGGAGCGCGGCCGTGGCACGGGGTGCGCGGGCGGCGGCCTGACCACTGCCACCACCGGCGCCACGACGGCGGCCGGTCGCGGTCGCCGCGGTCCCGGAACCCGCCTTCTTCGCCCGCCCCTGCGGCTGCGCCACGGGCTTGCGGGCCGCGGCGAGCGGCGCGCGCGCCGGGTCGACGGGTGCGGCGACGTCGCCCACGAGGGCGGTGACGCGGGGGTCACTGGCGCGGACGGTGGCGGGGGCGGCGTCGATGCGGGCTGCCCGGGCCATGGTCCGGAAGTCCGCCCGCTGCTCGGGCAGGACGAGGGTGACGACATCGCCGCCGTTGCCGGCGCGGGCGGTGCGGCCGGAGCGGTGCAGGTAGGCCTTGTGCTCGGCGGGCGGGTCGACATGCACGACGAGGTCGACGTCGTCGACGTGGATGCCGCGCGCGGCGATGTCGGTGGCCACCATCACCCGGATCTCGCCGGAGTGGAACGCCTCGAGGCCGCGCTCGCGCGCGTTCTGGGAGAGGTTGCCGTGCAGCTCGACGGCCGGGATGCCGGCCGAGGTGAGCTGGCGGGCCAGCTTCTTGGCCTGGTGCTTGGTGCGGGTGAAGAGGAGGCGGCGCGCGTCGCCGGACGCGAGCGCCTGCACGACGTCGGCCTTGGCGGCGGCGTCGGGGACGAAGAACACGTGGTGCTCCATGTCCACCACGGCGGACTCGGCCGGGTCCACGCTGTGCTGGAGGGGGGCGTGGAGGAACTGCTTGACCAGCTTGTCGACGCCGCGGTCCAGGGTGGCGGAGAACAGCATGCGCTGCCCGGTGGGGGGCGTGGCGCGCATGATGCGGGTGACGCCGGGGAGGAAGCCGAGGTCGGCCATGTGGTCGGCCTCGTCGAGGACGGTGACGGTGACGTCATCGAGGGAGACGTGGCGCTGGCCCATGAGGTCCTCGAGGCGGCCGGGGGTGGCCACGACGATGTCGATTCCGCCGCGCAGCTTGTCCACCTGCGGCTTCTGGTTGACGCCACCGAAGATGGTCATGGTGGTCAGGCCGACGGCGTTGCCGAGCGGCGTGATCGTCTCGGCGATCTGGGTGGCCAGTTCGCGGGTGGGGGCGAGGACGAGCGCGCGGGGCCGGCCCGGGCGGGAGCGGCGGGGGATGTCGTCACCCGAGGGGACGATCCCGGCGAGGCGGGCCACCAGGGGCAGCGCGAAGGCCAGGGTCTTGCCGGAGCCGGTGCGGCCCCGGCCGAGCACGTCCCGGCCCGCGAGGGTGTCCGGGAGCGTGGCGGTCTGGATCGGGAAGGGCGCGGTGATCCCGCGCTCGGTCAGGCTGTCCACGAGCGCCAGGGGCACTCCG
>RZYE01000206.1 GCA_009930425.1 Actinomycetota bacterium
TCCCGGAACGTCACAACGGCGCCAGCAGGTCGAGCCTGCGGACGCCGTTGGAGTCTCGGAGCGCGGGAACCTACCGCTTCACGCGCGCGTTGCCCTTCCAGATGGCCCAGACCTGCTCCTCGTCGGCGGGGGCGCCGTAGTCGAGCAGGGAGGTGGCGGCAAGAGCGCCGGTGGCCCAGCCGAACTGGGCGCACTGCTCCACGTCCCAGCCCTTGAGGATGCCGTAGAGCACGCCGCCCACGGAGCCGTCGCCGCCGCCGATGCGGTCGATCACGTCGATGTCGCGGAGCGGGCAGACCACGAAGTCGCCCTCATTCCACAGCACCATGCCCCACTTGTGGTGGTTGGCGGACAGGACCTCACGCAGCGAGGTGCCGATGTACTTGGCCTCGGGGTAGGCCTCCTTGACCCGGCCGATCATGGTCTTGAAGTCCTCGATCTTCTCGTCGATGGACTTGCCGCCGGCCTCCGGGCCCTCGATGCCGAGGCAGAGCTGGAAGTCCTCCTCGTTGCCGTAGAGGATGTCGCAGACCTCGGCGATCTCGTGGAACGCGGCCGAGAGTTCCTCCTCGCGGCCCGCCCAGAAGGAGGCGCGGTAGTTGAGGTCCATCGCGATGACGGTGCCGTGCTTCTTCGCCGCCTTCGCGAGCTCCACGCAGAACTTCGAGGTGGAGGGGGACAGCGCCGCGATGACGCCGGACATGTGGAGGATCTTCACGCCCTCCTCGCCGAAGATGCGGTCGAGGTCGAAGTCCTCCACCTTGAGCTCGCGCCCCACCTCGCCGGAGCGGTCGTTCCACACGCGCGGGCCGCGGCCGCCGAAGCCGGAGTCCGCGATGTTGAACTGGTGGCGCAGCCCCCAGGCGTCGCCCTGCGGGAGGTCCGGGCCCTCGTACTCCATGAATCGCGCGCGCAGGTTGGACTTGATCATCGCGGAGATGGGCGATCCCTCGACGAACGCCGTCAACACCTTGGTCGGCTCGCCCAGGTGGGAGACGACGGACGCGACGTTCGTCTCGGCCGAGGTCACCTGCATCAGGAAGTGCTGGGCGGTGTGGACGGGCTGGCGGTCCTCGGGCGTGATGCGCACCCCCATCGAGGTGGGCACGACCAGTGACCATGCAGCGTCTTCGCGGAGTTTCATGACGTTCCTTTCAGGCGTTCGACGTCGAGCGGGGGCCGGGCGGCATCGCCGGGCCCATCACCTTCGAGACTAGGGCGGAAGCCTCGCAGCGTGGGGCAAGTTGCCACGGGATGCACGCATGAGCCCACCCACTGGCGCCGGTCCCTGAAGTGCGCCACTCTGGGTAGGACCCCGAGGAGCCACCATGCACCGCGTCCACCCCAGCCCCGTCGGGCCACTCACCCTCGTCCTCGACGACGACGGCGCCCTGACCGCCGTCGTCCTCCCCGGCGCCCGCCACGCCCCCGACCCCGCCACCTGGGGCGAGCGCGACGACACCGCCGGTGCCGCCGTCGTCACCCAGCTGGACGAGTGGTTCGCCGGCGCACGCACGGTGTTCGATCTCCCCACCGCCGTGACGGGGACGCCCTTCCAGCGGCGGGTCTGGGCGGCCCTCGAGGCGATCCCCTACGGCGAGACGGCCACCTACGGCGACCTGGCAGCCGCACTCGGCGTGCCGGGAGCGGCGCGGGCCGTCGGGGCAGCCGCGGGCCGGAACCCGCTTCCCGTGATCGTCCCCTGCCACCGGCTCGTCGGGTCGGGTGGGGCGCTCACCGGGTATGCGGGCGGGCTCGCGGTGAAGGCGGCCCTGCTGGAGCTGGAGTCCCGCACCGTCGCGGCGGCACGCTGACGCGACCGTCCGGGCCCCTCAGCCCGCCACCACCTCCGACGGCGGCGTCGCCACCTCGATGAGCTGCCAGGTCGCGAACCGGAGGCGACTGAGGTGCAGGTTCGCCACCACGCCGCCGGAGTCGACGAGTGTGCACGTGGCTCGCGTCCCGTCCGGCGCGCCTGCCAGGGGTGAGGTGCACTCGCCGATCGTGGCGTCCGGGGACTCCTCCATGCGGCGGAGGAGTTCGGTCGCGGCGTCGGACGTGGCAACGGTCCGCAGGGACTCGGTGTCCCCCGTCGACGACGCCCGCAACGCCTCCAAAGCGGTCGGCCGCTCGTCCACGAACTCCGGCTCCGAGACGACGAGCTCGCCGTCACGCAGGCGAAGGGTCACGCTGCCGTCCAGTCGTCCCCGGCTGCCGGTCTCGTCCGCGGCGTAGGTCTCCGTGAACCGCACGGTCACCACTCCCCGGGAGATCGAGATCCACTCGACCTTCTGCCGTCCCGGGGCCAGGTCCGAGAGGACGAGGTGACCGAGGTACTCCGGGCCCGGTCCGTAGAGGACCACGGACTCGGGCCAGCTGACGCCTCCCTGGTCGCAGTAGACCGCCACTGCGGCGCCCTTGTCGGGACCGTCGTCGAGGGGGCCGTACGCCACCCTCCCTGCCGGGATGAGGCCGGACGGATTCGTGAAGATCCACACCACGCCCGATTCGAGGTCGGGTAGCAACCCGTCCTCGAGGATGCCCTCCGGGTGGCCGCACAGCGACGGGACCGGTGCCGCCAACAGGTCGGCCTGAACCACGCGCTCCCCTGTCTGGGGTCCGGCCTCCGGACCAGTCGGCGACGAGGTGGATTCGGGTTCCGGCGGGGAGGCCGCCATCACGTCACCCCACGCGTCCCCGAGGGACGCAGGATCGGGCAGGCTGTCGGGCCCTTGCGCGAGGGTGCCGATGCTGCCCACGATCGGTGCCGCGGCCACGAGGGCGACGCATGCCGCCCAGAGGGCGGTGAAACCGACTCGGGAGCCGCGTCCCGGGCGATCAGCGAGCACCGAGCTCGACCCCGTGCTCCCTCAGGAAGATGAAAGGATCGACCGCTGTGCTGCCGTTGTTCGTGTTGGTCTCGAAGTGGAGGTGGCAGCCGGTCGAGTTCCCGGCACCAACGGGATCAGTCTGCGGGTCGCCGCCGACCGATGCGATCCGATCTCCTGTCTGCACGGTGTCACCCACCGACACGAGGATCGTCCCCGTGAGCAAGTGCCCGTAGCGGGTGAGCTGGCCGTCCCCGTGGTAGATGATGACCTGATTTCCCGTCCGGCCCTGGATGCCACCGCCCGACCACACGACGATGCCGTCGGAGGCCGCCCAGACAGGGGTTCCACACCCAGCGGCGACATCGG
The DNA here is from genome assembly GCA_009930425.1 of Actinomycetota bacterium. Taxonomy (GTDB): domain Bacteria; phylum Actinomycetota; class Actinomycetes; order Actinomycetales; family Actinomycetaceae; genus UBA1383. Next base: position 3,198 of record RZYE01000206.1, read on the forward strand.
TTCCCGTGTGGGCACCCGCAATGCCGAGAACGGGGTGGACGCGGTAACCGAAGGTCGAGGTGATGCGGCCGATCACGGGAGTCGTCCATTCGCCCGAACCTCCGCCGAGCACCCCGTACTCCGTCACGCACGGCTTGACGCTGACGGTGACCGCTCCCTCGGAGAGTTCCTGCACCATCTCGAGAGCGTCGTCCCAGTATTCGCCGTAGGCCTCTCCGTCCGCTCCACGCTGGACGGCGTTGGCGGCCTCGTCGGGCTCCATGTCCTCCCAGCCGTCAACGGCGAGGAGCGCCTCGTAGAAGCTGGCTGCGGAGATCGCCGGGTCCACCCGGTCCTCGTGGGAGCCCCACTCGCTGCCACTGCCCTGCTGGAACAACCCGGCATTGTCCGGCCCGAGGGACTCACCCTCGTCAAACACCCGCAACCCGCTCTCCCCCATCGCCGTCATCACGGCGATCGCCATGGCTCGCTCGGGGACGTCCAGCTCGTAGCCCGCACTCAGCACGATCGCGGCGTTCACCACCTGGTCGTCGTGGAAC
>RZYE01000207.1 GCA_009930425.1 Actinomycetota bacterium
AACCGGGCCATACCCATGCCCCGAACCCCACAACCCCTCAAACGAGAACGACTCTCACCAATCCGGCCCCTCCACAACCCCTACTCGCGGATCCGGGTCTGATCGTGGCCGGTGCTGTTGGAGCCGGAGTCGCTCGGATCCTGGGAACGGAACTTGCGCCAGCGGCGACCGATGCCACAACCTTCACCGTACTCGTCAACAATCTCGCCGTCATCGGCTACCTGGCGATAGGAGTTTTCACGGCGGGGATAGGAACTTTGGCTGTTCTCGCACTCAACGGGGCGGTGTTCGGATACGCAATCACAGCGGCGATCGCTGGTGGTTACGGCAGTGCGATCCTCTCGGGGGTCGTGCCGCACATGTTCCCAGAGCTCGCCGGTTTCCTCGTGGCGGCTGTGGCCGACATGCGCTTGGGTCTCTTGGTCGCCCGTCGGACCCTGAGTAGGACTGACCTCGATGTCGCGGCATCAGGCCGTCGGTGGATTGTGGCGCAGGTCGCCGCCGTCGCACTCATTATCGTCGGAGCGATCATTGAAGGAGAGGTGTCATATGTCTGACAATTCAGCCCGGCTGCCCTCGTCCGCCGCAGTACCAGCGTTGCACGCGGAAGGCCTGCGGTGTGGATACCGGGGACGCGTGGTGCTCGACACCGTGTCCCTGCGTGTCGAGCCCGGTGAAACGGTCCGCATCGTTGGACGCAACGGCTCGGGCAAGTCGACCCTGCTGCGTACCTTCGCCGGCCGACAGGACGCGCTGTCAGGAATCGTCCGGGTGAGTGGCTTCCCCGTGGGCGCGAACGGGGTGGAGGCGAAGCGGCATCTGGGATATGCCGAGGACGAGAGCCTGGCGTTCCCGTTTCTGACCTGCCGGGAGCACTTGCGCATGATCGCCCGGCTGCACGGACTGGGTTTTGAAGCGGCCGACCGCCTCCTTTCTGAACTCGCCGAAACGGCCCTCGGCCAGCACTCGGACGTGCTCGTCCGACAGTGCTCGCGGGGCACGACTCGTCAGCTTGACCTTGCCGCGGCAACGCTGCACCGCCCGAGCCTTCTCATCCTCGACGAGGCGTTCGACGGACTCGACCGTGAGGGTTTGGCATTGTGGGCACTGCGCATCCGGGAGCTCGTCTACACCGGGACCACGCTCGTGTACAGCAACCACAGTGACGACCTGACCAACACAACCCTCGTTCCCGACCGTTCCCTGGATGTTGAGCACCTAACACCGCAGTTCGAAGGAGTCATATGATGGATCAAGCCCAAGTTCACAGCATCTGGTCACCGGACGAGGAGACGGAACCGACCGTCGGGTACGTCGTTGATCGGGGACGACGACGCACCTTTCACATTGGCATGGCTGCCGTCATGGTAGCGATGATCCTCGTCCTCGTCCTCCCAGTCCCGGGAAAACCGTGGATCGTGCTCGCACTGCTGCTGCCGACGTTCTACTTCCTCACACAGGCGAACGGTGGCTGCGCCGGATTCTACGAACTGGATGACAACGGGAAACCCTCGGTCTTCCTCGGGACAACTGCACCGGCATACCTCAAAGGCCGGCGCCGCCGCCGTGCCCACAACGACGACTGAAGAAGGGCCTATTCATGAACCACAAATACTGGATCATTCTCACTCTCTCCATCTGCGCAGTGGTCCTGCTCGCCGCCTCCCTCCCGGAGTACATCGCGTCCGTTCAGGAGCTTGCCGCCACCGGCGACCCCACCGCCGGCGGCGCACCGCCTGAAATGATGGTGGCCAGCCTCATCGGCATTGTGGCGTGGGTCTGGACTGTGCTCCTCCAGTGGAAGGAGGGCGAGACATTGTGGATACTCGCCACTGTCGTGCTGTCCTATGCTGCGATAATTGCCTATTGCGCGCTGCGCCTAAACGCGGGCAGGACGCCGGTGGGCCTGCCAAGAACCGCCTCGTGATCCAGCGGCCCGAATGCGATGACACAGTTGTCCGTCTCTCGTCAGTCTCCAAGACCTTCAACGGTCGCCCGGTACTCCAAGACGTGAGCTTTGTTCTCCAGCCCGGGCGCTGCTACGGCTTGGTCGGGCCGAACGGCACCGGAAAAACAACGACGATGCGCATCCTGCTAGGTCTCGTTGGTGGCTACTCCGGCGAGGCGCTGGTGTGGGGCGTCCCCTATCAGAGACTCGGTGGAATCGCCCGCGGTCGTGTTGGTGTAAGCCTTGATCCTAGTGCCGTTCCGCGCACAACGACCGTGGAGTCGTGGTTCGGGTTCGAAGCACACCGACGGAGTGTGAGCCGATCACGGGCACGACGCGGATTGACAAACGCGGGTCTCCTGCCCCTCGCGCGCCGGCAATGTGGTCTGCTCTCCGCAGGCGAAAAGCAGCGGCTAGCCATCGCCACCGCACTGCTCGCCAGACCGCAACTCGTCATCCTCGACGAGCCAACCCTCGGACTAGACATCGATGGGCTCCAATGGCTCCGCCGCGAACTGCGAGCTCTCGTCCGAAGCGGCGGCACGGTGCTCGTCTCCTCGCACGCCCTCGATGAGCTGCGTCGAACAGCCGACCATCTCATCCTCATGGACCGTGGCCGTGTCGTCGCCGACCGCCCACTTGCCGAAGTGGTCGACAGCTCCGCCTACCGGGTTCGAGCAGCGGACCCCACCGCAGTGGCTCGGGTAGCAGCCTCGGTGGGAGCCCAGCACGACCGCCAGGACGATGGCTCCGTCGTTGTCCACGGCGTCGACGCCCGTGAGTTCGGGGATGCCCTCTTCAGGAGTGGTGTACCGGTGCACGAACTTGCACCGATGGAGCTTGATCTCACCGAGCGAGTCAAGCATCTCCGAGAGCACGCAGAGGTCCTTCGATGAACACGTTGACCCGGGTGCTACTCGTCGCTCGTCCGGCTCCCTACCACGTGCGCTCGCTGCTGACGTGGACGGCGACGACAGTGCTTCTCCTCGGATCCGCCGTCAGCTTCTCTGTTTTCAGCGGTTCGCTTGTCGATGACGCTGGCCCGATTGATGCCGTAGCTCCCGTAGCCTCGTTCGCCTGGGTGCTTTCACTCCTCGCCGGCGCCTCCGTAGTTGGCCTAGAGGTTCGCGCGGGGCTGCTCACCCAGCTGTTCCTCGTTGAGCCGGCGCGCCCGCTCGTGGTCTCGGTACGGATCTGCGGCGGCGCGATTGCGGGCGCCACAGTTGGGCTCACATCGATAGCTCTCACTGTGGCGGGGCGGACGTTTGCCGCCTTCCAAGAATTCCCTGTATTGCCCGTTGGACCAAACACAACAGCGGCACTGACCTTGGTCTGTATGGCCGCTGGAGCAGTCGGCGCGGCGTTGGGTTGGGCGCTCCTCGACCACACAGCCACGGTGCTTGCGGCGCTCGCCTATTTCCTTGTAGTTGAGGCGCTGCTGGCTGGTCTCGCTGGACCGACGGTCGCTCAGTACCTGCCGGGAGAGGCGGCCCGAGCAATCGTCATGTCGGCAACTGTAGGACATGTGCCCGAATTCGGTGTCGCCATCATCTGGCCCGCCCTACTCGCCGTTGTCACAGCTGTGGCGTTCCAGCGCACCAACCGGTGCACCCTGACCTAGGAGAGTGTCGCGTTTATAGCGCTGAGTATAGGCGCCGAAGTTTGATGCGGGCGTCGCTGGTGGTGCACCTCCAGTCCACTTGGCGTTCGTCGGCGTTGGTGGCCGTGGCCCAGGCCGTGAGTTCCTTGTTGAGGATTC
>RZYE01000208.1 GCA_009930425.1 Actinomycetota bacterium
CCCCCGCCCGCCCCTTGAGCCGGGACACCTCCGGCGCCACGTGCCAGGACGGCCCGAGCAGGTCCGAGACGATCGCGGCGTCCGCCCGGGTCTCCTGCAACAGCAGGAAGTCAGGGGCACGGGAGTCCATCCAGTCGGCCATGCCCTTGCGCATCGCCGCACGGATCCCGTTGACGTTGACCGAGGAGACCCTCATGCGTCGGCGGCGGCCCGCTCCGCCATCTCCACGACGTTGGCGAGCAGCATGGCGCGCGTCATCGGGCCGACACCGCCCGGGTTCGGCGAGAGCGCGCCCGCCACCTCCGCGACGCCGTCGGCGACGTCGCCGCGCAGCCGGAGGCGGCCGGTGGTGTCCGGGACGCGGCTGACGCCGACGTCGAAAACCACGGCGCCCGGCTTGACCATGTCAGCGGTGAGGATTCCGGGCACGCCGGCCGCGGCCACGATCACGTCCGCCTTGCGGGTGTGGGCGGCGAGGTCCCGGGTGCCGGTGTGGGTGAGGGTGACGGTCGCGTTGACCGCCTTGCGGGTGAGGAGGAGGCCGATCGAGCGCCCGACCGTGACACCGCGCCCGATGACGCACACCTCGGCGTGGTCGAACTCGACGCCGTGGCGGCGGCCGAGCTCGATGATGCCGCGCGGCGTGCACGGCAGCGGCGAGTCCACCTCCCCGGCGACCCGGAGCACGAGCCGGCCGAGGTTGGTGGGGTGGAGGCCGTCCGCATCCTTGGCGGGATCGATCCGCTCCAGGACGGCGTTGGTGTCGATGCCGCGCGGGAGCGGCAGCTGCACGATGTAGCCGGTGCAGTCGGGGTTGGCGTTCAGCCGGTCGACAGCTGCCTCGATGTCCGCCTGGGACGCGTCGCCGGGCAGGTCCTCCCGGATGGAGGCGATGCCCACCTGGGCGCAGTCGCCGTGCTTGCCGGCCACGTACTTCTGCGAGCCGAAGTCCTCCCCCACCAGCAGGGTGCCGAGACCGGGGATCACGCCCCGGTCCCGCAGTGCGGCGACCCGTACGGAGAGTTCGGACTTGATGGCGTCCGCGGTCGCCTTCCCGTCGAGGACCGTGGCCCCCATCAGAGGCCCGGGTAGAGCGGGAAGGCCTCGGTCAGGACCTCGACGCGGGCCCGCAACGCGGCCACGTCCGCCCCCTGCCCATCGCGCAGCGCCGTGGCGATGATGTCCGCGACCTCGGTGAACTCGGCGGCGCCGAAGCCCCGGGTGGCGAGCGCCGGCGTGCCGATCCTCAGCCCGGAGGTGACCATCGGGGGCCGCGGGTCGAACGGCACGGCATTCCGGTTCACGGTGATGCCCGCGTCGTGCAGGAGGTCCTCCGCCTGACGGCCGTCGAGGGGCGAGTTGCGCAGGTCGACGAGCACGAGGTGGACGTCGGTCCCGCCGGTGACCACGGAGACACCGGCCTCGGTCACGTCCGCCGCGGTGAGGCGCTCGGCGAGGAGGCGTGCGCCCTCGACGGTGCGGCGCTGCCGGTCACGGAAGTCCTCGGTGCCGGCAACGCGCAGCGCCACCGCCTTCGCCGCGATCGCGTGCATGAGCGGTCCGCCCTGCTGGCCGGGGAAGACCGCGGAGTTGAGCTTCTTGGCCCACGTCTCGGCGTCCCGGGCGAGCAGCATGCCGGAGCGGGGGCCACCCAGGGTCTTGTGGATGGTCGTCGAGACGACGTCGGCATACGGGACAGGGCTGGGATGCACGCCGGCGGCGACGAGGCCAGCGAAGTGGGCCATGTCCACCCAGAGGCGGGCGCCGACCTCGTCCGCGATCTCGCGGAAGGCGGCGAAGTCCAGGTGGCGGGGGTAGGCCGACCACCCGGCGATGAGGACCTTGGGGCGGGCGCTGAGCGCGAGCTGGCGCACCTGGTCCATCTCGATGCGGTGGGTGTGCTCGTCCACACCGTAGGCGTGGACCTCGTACAGCTTGCCGGAGAAATTGATCTTCATGCCGTGCGTCAGGTGCCCGCCGTGGGCGAGCGACAGGCCCATGATGGCATCGCCGGGACTTGCCATGGCGTGGAGCACCGCGGCGTTGGCGGTGGCGCCGGAGTGTGGTTGCACGTTGGCGTACTCGGCGCCGAAGAGCTCCCTGGCCCGGGCGATGGCGAGGTTCTCGGCGATGTCCACCTGCTCACAGCCACCGTAGTAGCGCCTGCCGGGGTACCCCTCCGCGTACTTGTTCGTGAGCACGGAGCCCGTGGCCTCGAGGACCGCGCGCGGCACGAAGTTCTCGGACGCGATCATCTCGAGCGTCTCCCGCTGGCGGGTGAGCTCCCCGTCCAGGACCGCGGCGATCTCCGGGTCCAGTTCGGCAAGGGGTTGGTTGAGAGCGTTCTGGCTCATGCTTCCTCCATGGATGTGGTCCCCCCGCGGCCCAGGCGTCCGGCCGTCACGGGTACAAGTCGCTCCCCGGTGGTGATCCACCCGCAGCGCCAGTCACGACGTGGATGAGTTTACCGGACCGGGCACGAGGCGCCGTCAGGGCGTCCGGGGTCCGGTCGGTGCGACAGTCGCCGGTCAGGGCAGGGAGAAACCCTCCGGCTCCTCGCCGAGCAGCCGCTGGAGGTAGGCCTCGGTGAGCGTTCCGGCGTCGAGCCCGTCGTGGCCCTCCGGCAGGGGCATCGCGGCGCGATTGTCCGCACCCGTGAAGACCCAGACCTCCTTGGTCTGCTCGGGGAGGTAGGCGAGCACCTCCATGAGCAGCCGCGAACCGATCCCCTTGTGGTGCAGGTCCGGCACGACGGCGAGGCGGCCAAGGCTGGCCTTCTCCCCCTCCAGCTCCACGCGGATCGACCCGACGAGACGGTGACCGTACCAGGCCCCGATCGTGACGACGTCGGGCCGCTGCAGGTCCTCGGCGAGTTCCTCCAGCGTCTGCGTCAGCGCGGGCAGGTTCGGGTCGCCATAGAGCTGGGCCTCGGTGACGAACGCGGCACGGCGTACCGTGAGCAGTTCGCCGGCGTGCTCCACCCCGACGAGGTCGAACCGGGTATCGGGCATGTCCACTCCTTCGGCTTTGGCTGGCACCACCCTAGTGGGCGGAACGGTGGCGCGGTGACGAGGCGAGGCGCCCCGCTGCCGCGGGGCCCGTGTCAGCTGATGAGGCCGAGCTGGAGGCACATGTCACGCTCGTTCACGAGCTCCTCGACGGACGTGTCGATGCGGGCCCGGGTGGCGTCGTCGATCTCGATGCCCTGGACGATGTGCCAGTCACCCCAGCGGGAGCGTGCCGGGAACCCGGAGATGATGCCCTCGGGGATCCCGTACGAGCCGTCGGACATGATGCCGACGGATACCCAGTCGTCCGGCGGGGTGCCGTTGACCCAGTCGTGGATGTGGTCGAGTGCGGCGTTCGCCGCAGACGCCACGGAGGAGCCGCCACGCACCTTGATGATCTCGGCACCGCGCTTGGCCACGGTGGGGATGAACTCGTTGTCGATCCAGTCCTGGTCGACGTACTCCATCGCAGGCCTGCGGGCGAGTTCGGTCTGGGAGAGGTCAGGGACCTGCGAGGCGGAGTGGTTGCCCCACACGGTCAACTTCCTGATCTCGCTGGCGTGCACGCCGGTCTTGATGGAGAGCTGCCGGATGGCCCGGTTGTGGTCGAGCCTCATCATGGCGTTGAAGCGCTCGGGCGGGATGTCGGGGGCGTGCCGGGAGGCGATGAGGGCGTTGGTGTTGGC
>RZYE01000209.1 GCA_009930425.1 Actinomycetota bacterium
TCCGCCGCGAGGACCTCATGGAGTACGGCGACCCCGTCCGCTACCCCGGCACCGACGAGGGCGAGGGCTGGCCCACGATGCGGTACACGGAGGGCCTCAAGGTCGGCTACCGCTGGTTCCAGTCCCAGGGAATCGCGCCGCTGTTCCCGTTCGGGTACGGCCTGTCCTACACCACGTTCGAGGTCTCCGACGTTGCCGTCACCCCCGAGCAGTCCGACGGCGCCGCCCCGCTCACCGTCTCGGCCACCGTCCGCAACACGGGCGAGGTCGCAGGCGCCGAGGTGGTCCAGGTTTACCTGGGCATCCCAGTGGACGGCCAGCCCCCGAAGCGTCTCGTGGGCTTCCGGAAGGTGTGGCTGGAGCCGGGTGAGGAACAGGCGGTGGAGATCGTGGTGGACCCCGCGGCGACCAACCACCCGCTCTCCGTGTGGGACTACTGCACGCAGTCGTTCGCGGTGAAGCCCGGGGAGTACACGGTGTACGTGGGGACGTCGTCCGAGGACACGCCGTTCACGGCCACGGTGACGGTGGGGTGACGGGCGGGGCGATCCCCGGCGAGTACACCGGCAGGCTCCCGTTCCGGTACCTGGTCTTCGCCCTCGGCATGTTCGTGATGGCGATCGGGATCGCGGTCACGGTCCGCGCTGCCCTCGGGACCACGCCGATCTCGACCCCGCCCTACGTGGTGAGCCTCGGCGGAGGCGTGACCCTGGGCGTTGCGACGATCGTCATGCACGTGGCGTTCGTGACCATCCAGATCGCCCTGCTGCGGCGCGACTTCGAGTGGATCCAGCTCCTGCAGGTCCTCGTGGGCGTCGGATTCGGCGTGTTCATCGACGCCGCCATGTGGCTCACCCGCTGGTTCGACCCCGGGCCGTACTGGCTGCAGTGGGTGGGCGTGCTCGTGGGGAGCGCGATCCTGGCGTTCGGCATCTCGCTGCAGTTCGTGCCGAAGGTGCTCATGAACGCGGGGGAGGGGACGGTCGCGGCGCTCGCGCACGTCACGGGCGTGCGCATCGGGACCATGAAGATCATCTTCGACGTCTCGCTCGTGGGCATCGGTGCGGTGATCTCGCTCGCGATGTTCGGCCGGATCGAGGGCATCCGGGAAGGGACCCTGGTCGCGATGTTCCTCGTGGGGCTGATCGTCGGTCGCATCCTGCCGCCGCTCACGCGGTGGTTCGCTGGGCTCATGCACCAACCGCCGGGGGACACCCCGCCGGAGATCGCGCCGGACATGTCAGCCTGAGCGGCTAGCGTTGGCCCCGTGAACGCATTCGAGGGGATCCCGCTCGCCGCGTTGGACTTCTACGAGGACCTCGAGCACCACAACTCCCGCGAGTGGTGGGCCGCGAACCGGGCCGTGTACGAGAGGCAGGTGCGCCCCCATGGAGGCGCTCGCCGCTGGGCTCGAGGAGGAGTTCGGGTCCGCGAAGGCCTTCCGCCCGTACCGGGACGTGCGCTTCTCCCCGGACAAGTCCCCGTACAAGACGCATCAGGGGGTCGTCGTGGCGACGGCGTCCGGCATGGGCTGGTACGTCCAGGTCAGCGCCGAAGGACTCATGACCGCCGCCGGGTGGTACGACGGAACGCCCGGCCAGCTCGCCCGCTACCGCCGCACCGTCGACGCCCCGAGTCCGGGGGAGGAGCTCCGGCGCATCGCGGACAGGCTGCGGGAGGCCGGATACGTGATCGATGGGGACCGGCTGAAGACTCACCCGCGCGGCATGGCGCCCGACCACCCGAGGATCGAGCTGCTGCGGCACCGCTCACTGACGGTGGAGCACCGGTACGGCGCGCCGGAGTGGCTCCCGACCCCCGAGGCGCTGGACCGGGTGCGCGCGGACTGGCGGACCTACGAGCCGCTGCTGGAGTGGCTGGACGAGCACGTGGGCGAGGGCTGAGTGCGGGTCCTGGCGTCGAGGGTGCCTGAGGAGCGGTCGTGGCGGCCCGTATGGCCGTGCCCGGTCGTGCAGGTGCTCGGGCCGCTCCGCCACGGCGCCGGGGACCCGACGTTCCAGCGCGAGTCCGGCACGCTCTGGCGAGGCATCCGCACGCCCGACGGCCCTGCGACCCTGCGGCTCGAGTCCCGGCCCGGCGACGGCGTCGTCCACACGACCGCGTGGGGCAGCGGGGCGGACTGGGCGCTCGATTCGCTCCCGGCGTTGCTCGGGGCGCTCGACGACGCCGCCGGCTTCGAGCCCAGCCGCCACCCCGCCGTCGCGAGGCTGCACCGTGCACACCCGCACTGGCGCGTGCCACGGACCGGACTGGTGCTGGAGGCGCTCCTGCCCGCGGTGATCGAGCAGAAGGTGACGGGGCAGGAGTCCTTCGCCGCCTACCGCCGCCTCGTGCTGCGGTGGGGTGAGCCGGCCCCCGGACCCGGGGCCGATCGCGGGCTCCGCGTCCAGCCGTCGGCGGACGTGCTCGCCGGGCTGCCCTCGTGGGAGTGGCTCCAGCTGGGTGTCGACGGCGCCCGGGCGCGGACCGTCGTCGGCGCCGCCCGCCGGGCCGCGTCGCTGGAACGCACGACGGCGTGGGGGCACGAGGAGGCGGACCGGGCCCTTCGCTCGCTGCCCGGGGTGGGGGCGTGGACCAGCGCCGAAGTCCGCGCCCGCGCCCACGGAGACGCGGACGCGCTCAGCGTGGGGGACTACCACGTGGCGCAGGACATCGGGTTCGCCCTCACCGGGGAGCGCCTCGACGATGCCGGGCTGGCAGAGCTGCTCGAACCGTTCCGCGGGCACCGGTACCGGGTGCAGCGGCTGGTGGAGCTCGCCGGGATCCGGGCGCCGCGGCGTGGCCCGCGGATGGCGCCGAGGACGCACCTGCCGGTTCGGACCTGAGGGATCACCAGGGGAACGAATCCGCGTACTCCTCACGCCCGGCGTACGGCGGCTCCCGTTCGTCCGCACACGCGCACGCGTACTCGTCGTGTTCCCGCTCACGTGGACCCTGGCGCGAGAGGCTCGCGAGGTTGTCCGCGAGGGCGCCCACCCCGCATGCCCGCAACATCTCCATGGCCTCCCGCACGAGCGAACGCTGCCAGGACAGCTCGTTCTCCAGTGCGATGAGGCGGAGCCGGATCTCAGAGGGTTGGGTGCCGCACCAGTCGTGGAGCACGCCCGTGACGTCGTTCTCTGGTACGGCGGCTCGCACCTCGCGGGAGTGTGGGGCAAGCAGCAGGCGGCGCTCCCGCTTCAGGAGTTCCTTCCTCATCGCCTCGGGGTGGGCTGTGCAGATGGCCCTGGCCACCCGCACCATCGTGTCCGCGCCCACCAGCAGACCGTCGTCAGCCTCGATGGAATCGTCCTCGCGCACCAGCTCGGTGGCCGGGACACCGCAGAGCGCGGACAAGGCCTCCTGGTCATGGACCACCACGCCGCGGCCGGGCCAGGAGAGCCCCTCCATCACGTGGGCAGGCACCGCGGCTGCGATCACGACCGCCGCCGCCGAGTAGTCGGTGCGGTGGGTCGCGTGATGCGATCTCTCGAGATCACGGAGCTTGCGGTCGTGGGAATCGAACGCCTCCACACCGGACCACGGCCCCTTCAAACGCCGGAGACCGACCTTCACCCGCTGTCCAGCGCGCGGTCCCTCCAGGTGCTCGATCTCCATCTGGATCGTCGTGGAGGTGCGGTGCTCCCCGACGATCCGCACCCTCCGCGACGGTCCGTCGTCCTGGGCCCGGAAG
>RZYE01000210.1 GCA_009930425.1 Actinomycetota bacterium
TGTGGAAGAACCGAAGGCGCGGGGTTCCGGCTGGATCCCGGGGACATGGTGGTCTTCACAGGGGAGATGTCGGTGCCGCGACCGGTGTGGGAGACGCGGGCGGAGGCGGCTGGGTTGGTGCCGCGCTCGGCGGTGACGAAGAAGGTGAAGCTCGTGGTGGCCGCAGACCCGGACTCGCTGTCCGGCAAGGCGCGCAAGGCCGCGGACTACTGCATCCCGATCGTCACGGAGGAAGCCTTTGCGGCGATGCTGGAGAGAGCGTGAGGCTCTGTGCTTGGGCCGCGCCTTGGAGATCGTGTCGTGGGGCGTGGCTAGTCTGACGTCAACTGCGTTCACGGTGCCGCTTCGGTCCCATAGATGTCGGAAGGGGGTGTGGGTGGCGTGTCCTTCAGCGTCGTGGATGTCACGGACTGGCCGTTGATGGCCGAGGAACCCGTCGGTGCCGACGTGAAGGAGTGGATCTGCCCCCCTCGTGCGGAGGCGCTTGCGGACGGCCGGGAGAACTGGTGGCTCTACAAGCCCGCGAAGTCGGGGATAAGGAAGATGCGCGGCGGGCTGGAGCTGTCCTTCCGGCGGATGGATGACGTCGTCGAACGTCTTGTGTGCGAGCTCGCCCGTCTCGTCGGTGTGCCGGCAGCGGACGTGGAACTCGCATCTCGGTCAGGGGTAGAGGGGATGATCTCCCGGAACGTGACCCCCACGGGCTGGGAGTTCCAGAGCGCCGACATCGTCCTCGCGGGATTCCCAGGGTACGAGTCGTGTGCTGGGGACGACCGGCCGCGACGACGGGTCGGCCACAACCTCGACAACATCCGCGAACTCCTCCGCGACGCCGGTGGTCCTCCCGGCAACTGCGGCAACTGGAGTGCCTTCGACGTGTTCGTGGGGTTCCTTACCCTCGACGCCTGGGTTGCCAACACCGATCGGCACGCCTTCAATTGGGCGGTGCTCGACCGCGACGGCGAACGTCGCCTTGCCGCTTCGTTTGATCATGGATCCTCGTTGGCATCGGGTCAGCCCGACGGGGATCTGGAAGGCCGCGATCCGCTGTCGTTTGCGCATGGCGGAATGGTGACGAGGTTCGAGGCTCCGCTCCGGACCACGCTGGTGGAGTATGCCCTACTCGCACAGACCATGGCGACCGCTCAAGGAAAGGAGTGGAAGGAGCGCGTGGGCGGCGTCAAGATGGATCAGGTGCGTGAGATCCTCGATTCAACACCGAGGTTGTCAGTGCTCCGCAGTAACTTCCTGTTTGAGGTCCTGCAGGAGAACCAGAGGAGGTTGACGATATGACCGTTGTCCTGACGCACGCTGGCGGGCAGACGGACATCGCCGCGGCCAGTCGGCTCTTGGTGACGCGTCGAGATCCGAACACACGGATGTACTCACCACTTGGCTTCCTCACCCGCGATGGCTCGGGTTCTTACAGGTTCGCCTACTTGCGCGTCGCTGCAGAGAGTGGAGCACGGCCACTTCCCGGTCTGCCTGATGCCCGTACGACCTATCGGTCCGAGCGGCTCTTTCCGATCTTCGCCGAACGAGTCATGTCCTCCCGGCGGCCGGATCGGCAGGCGTCCCTTGAAGCCCTCGGGCTGGGCTTGGATGCGGCACCCTTCGAAGTGCTGCAACGAAGCGGTGGGCTTCGAGTGGGAGACACGATAGAGCTGCTGCCGGCCCCAGTGGCGGACGCTGGCGATCACGTGCAGTGCGAGTTTCTCGTCCACGGGGTGCGGTACATGAGCCGTGAGGCACAGGCAAGGATCGGACGGCTGAGCGAGGGAGAGGTCTTGCGACTCGTCCGGGATCCGCAGAATCCCGTGCAACCGCGCGCACTGCTGGTCACGGACTGCGATGAACTCGCCTTGGGCTACGTCCCGGATCCTCTGCTCGACATGGTTGACCGGATCACGGGTATTGGCGTGTCGGTCGTGCGGGCCAACGGGCCCGAGGTCGGGTTCCATCAGCGGCTACTCGTTCAGGTTTCGGGGGTTGCTGCCGCCACCTTGTTCAGCGGTGCTGAGTGGGAGACATCTGAGTCCGCTGCATGAACTGTTGACGACCGCGCGTGCGTCGCTTGGCCTGATGTGAAGACTCCGCCGGCCCTTGGCTACGCTGAGTGTCAGCGGCCACCCCGAGGCTGGATTCGCATCCGATCTTGAGGCAGAACCACCGCGCGGGGCGAACGCACGGCAGGGCACGCCGTCGTCGACGTAGGACCGCAGGGGAACAGGCTCGATGAGGTGGCGCCGGGCGGGGTGCCGTGGTGGGAGGTGTGCGAGTCGGCGGAGCGGGCGGTGCCGTACCTGGCGCGGTTGGTGGACTCGCTGCCGGACCCGTGCGGTGCGACGACCTCGACGCCGTCGCCCACCTCCTCGACCTCGACCCATCCGAGGTGGACGCGGCGCTGGCGGGTGGTCCGGGTGGGGATGCCGGCCTGGGTGGGTTCCGGCTCGATCCCGGGGACATGGTGGTGTTCACCGGCGAGATGGCCGAGCCACGGTCGGTGTGGGAGCAGCGGGCCGAGGCGGCGGGGCTGGTGTGAAGCTCGTGGTGGCCGCGGACCCGGACTCGTTGTCCGGTAAGGCACGCAAGGCCGCGGACTACGGCATCCCGATCGTCACCGAGGAGGCGTTCGCCGCGATGCTGGGGCGGATGGGACACGTCTGAGCGAGGTGGGTCGGGGGACCAGCTGGAGGCCGCTGTTGTCACGCGGTGAGGGCCAACGCTGCGCCGGAGGCGGATGTCCGGTGAACAGAAGTGCGATGAACATTGGCGCGTGCTCCGGCTCATGTGGGTATTGACGGGCACAATGGGCGAAGGAGGAGCGGGAGGTGATCGAGGTGGACACAAGGTTCACCGTGCCGATCTACACGGCCGGGGAAGTCGCTCGTCACTTGGCGATGTCGACGAGCACACTGCGAAGCTGGGTCCGGAAGGACGGGCTGGTCCTGAGTGTGCCCACTCGCACCAATCGGGACCCTCGGATTCCGTTCATCGGACTCGCTCAGGCCGAGATGTACCGGCAGCTTCGTGGTGCCGGACTTTCGATGCAAGCGATCACGGTAGGGATGCGTCGCGCACATCAGGCACTCGGCGAGAACATGCTCAAGCGCGGCGTTCTCGCGCACGATGCGAAAGACCTGCTGGTCAACCTCGGTGATGACGTGGACGCGGAGTGGACCCGCGCTCGTGACATGCAGGGCGGCCTCAAAGGTGTAATCGAACGGAGCCTCACCGTTCTGGAATGGGAGAGCGACTTTCCACTCGCCATCCAACTGGCGGCCTACGAGGGCGCGAAGGTCATCGCCGACCCTCGATTCTCATCTGGTCACCCGATCGATGCTGCCACCGGCGTTCGCGTCGACGACTTGGTCAACATGTTCCGCGCGGGAGACGACATCGCGATGATCTCGAAGGAGTACGGCGTTGAATCGGCACTCATCGAGACCGCCATTCGAGTCCAATTCCGCACCGCCGCCTGAGGTCTTCACCGACAGGTCCGTGGGACTGGACGCCGTCCCAAGCGTGTTCAGAGATGCAGGCTATGTGGTCCACACGATCCAAGAAGTCTTCGGAAATGGTCCGGTCCCCGACGTCGAATGGATCCAGTACGCAGGGGAGCGGGACATGCTTGCCATCTGCAAGGACGACCGGATCAGGTACAACTACCTGGAATGGGA
>RZYE01000211.1 GCA_009930425.1 Actinomycetota bacterium
AACTACGGTGCCCTCCTGCCGGAGCTCTACCCCCAGGAGGGGGAACGGGCGGTCGCGAACGGGCTGCGGCAGGGCTTCCAACTCGTCGCCCTCGTGCTCTCACTCGCCGTGACGCCGCTGCTCACCACCAGCGTCTTCGGGACGGAGGACACCACGGAGGGCTTCACGACGACGGCGCTGCTGTACGCCGTCGTCGCCTTCGCAGCCCTCATCACGATGGCGCTCGGCGTGCGGGAGAACCCGGCGCACTCGACGCCGGAGCGGTCGCGCTTCCTGCCGGGCATCCTCGCGATCATGCGGACGAGGCTCTTCTGGCTCATCGGGATCGCGTCCACCTGCTACCTCGCGCCGCTCGCCCTCGTGCTCGCCGGGGTGCAGCTCTACGTCAAGTACTCCCTGGGGCTGCCGGTCGCGAGCACGCTCGCCCTCCAGGGGGTGGTCATCGTGGTGGCGGCTGCCGGCCTGGCGGTGTGGACGCGACTCGTGCGGGCCCACGGCGCGCCCCGGATCTGGCGGGTGGCGTTCGCCTTCCTCGCTGCGGGCTTCGTGCCGCTGTTCTTCGCCCGGACACTGGTGGAGGCGATCCTGGCGGGCTGCGTGGTGGCGGCTGGGTGGTCGGGCCTGCTGGCGACCAACGACCTCATCCAGGCCCGCCTCCTCGACCAGGACGCCCGGGTCAACGGGCAGCACCGGGAGGGCCTCTACCTCTCCGCCTTCGGGATCTTCAGCCGGGTGACGGGCGCGCTGAACGGGGTGGCGCTCGCCCTGCTCGGGGTGTGGTTCGGATACTGGTCCGGCAATGACGTCGGCTCGAACCCCGGCCTGGCGTTCCGCGTGTACGTGGCGGCGTTCCCGTTCGCCATCGCGCTCGGTGGCGTGGTTCTCTCCCACCTCATCCGGCTCCCCGGCGAGGACGAGCGCGCTGGACGCCCATTGAGCGGCACGGCCGGCACAGGCTAGCGTGTGCGAATGAGGCCGTGAGGAAGGCGGGCACGTGACCACCATGCCGACGTGGCGCTATTCCATCGGGATGTTCGGCCTCGCCATCCCCATCAACACGATCCGGGTCTCCACCCTGCTGTTCTACGTGGACATCCTCGGGCTGGACGTGCGCGCCTACGGCACGGTCATGGCCGTCTACGCCGTGCTCGACGCCATCGACAACCCGATCCTCGGGCACCTGTCGGACCGTACCCGCAGCCGCTGGGGACGGCGTCGTCCATGGCTGGTGATCGGTGCGGTGGTCCTGACCGCCGGGTTGGTGGGCTTCTTCTCGGCACCCGACACCCTGGACGGCGTGGCGCTCGTGGCCTGGTTCGCGTTCTTCGCGATCCTCTGCGAGGCGGCGGACTCGATGTACGCCGCGAACTACAACGCGCTGCTGCCCGAACTGTTCCCCGAGGAGCACCAGCGCGCCGGCGCCAACTCGCTGCGCCAGGGCTTCCAGCTCCTCGCGTTCGCGATCGCACTGGCTGCCACCCCGGTGCTGACCACCAGCGTCTTCGGGACGGAGGACTCGCCAGAGGGGTTCCGCACCACCGCCATCCTGTACGCCGCCATCGCCGTCGCGGCGCTGCTGTTCATGGCGCTGAACGTCCGGGAGGACCCAACCCGAGCCACCGAGGACCACGCCGGCTTCCTCACCGGTGCGGGCGTCATCCTCCGCAACCCGCACTTCTGGCTCGTGGGGATCGCCACCGCCTGCTACCTCGTCCCCCTCGCGTTCGTACTCGCCGGCATCCAGCTCTACGTCAAGTACTCGCTCGGCCTGCCGGTGGCGTACTCCCTCTGGCTGATCGGGTCCTCGATCGTGATCGCCGCGGCCGGACTGCCGGTGTGGACGGCGGTCGTCCGACGGCGGGGGGCGCCGTTCGCCTGGCGTGTCGCCTTCGTCTTCCTCGCGGCCGGCTTCGTCCCGTTCTACTTCGCGACGTCGCTCGCGACGGCGATGGCGGGCCTCGCGGTGGTGGCGGTGGGGTGGTCCGGCCTCCTGGCGACCAACGACCTGATCCAGGCCCGTGTGCTGGACGACGACGTCCGCCGCCATGGGCAGCACCGCGAGGGGTTGTTCCTCTCCGCCTTCGGGTTCTTCAGCCGCATCACGGGTGCGACGGCCGGCATCGGCCTCGGCTCCCTGGGCTTCCTCTTCGGCTACTACTCCGGGGACGATCCGGGCCCGGATCCCGGGATGGCCTTCCGGGTGGCGGTGAGCGTGTACCCGTTCGTGGTTGCCGTGATCGGCGTGATCCTGAGCATGGTCATCCGCGTTCCCGAGGCAGGGGTCGAGGTTCCCTCGCTGACATCCGAGGACCGGCCAGCGGCTCGTCCCGTCACCTGAGCACGACCGGCACCCTGGCCCAGCCACCCACGGGAGGGGTCTCCCGGACCGTCGGTCGTTCCGGGGACAGGGTGATGGCGGTGGTGCGTCGCAGGAGTTCCTCGGTCACCACGCGCAGTTCCATGAGGGTGAGTGCCCGCCCGGGGCACACGTGCGGGCCGATACCGAACACGAGGTTGTCCGGCGCGTGCGCGGCGGGATCGAAGGCGTCCGGGTCCGGGAACACCAGCGGGTCCCGGTTCGCAGCCGTCCAGTTGAGGATGACGCGGGCCCCCGCCGGGATCGTCTCCCCGCCGAGGTTGACCTCGCGGGTGGTCCGTCGCCGGTTGGAGACGAACGGGTCGTCGATGCGGAGGATCTCCTCGATGGCGTCCTCGAGCGCCATCGCCCCCTCCGGAGCCGCACGCCCCGCCGGCGCCGCACGCCCCGCTGGCGCCGCACGCCCCGCTGGCGCCGCACGCCCCGCCGTCGGCGTGGACAGCTGACGCAGGCGCTCCTGCTCGTCCGGGTGGGAGGCGAGGAAGTGGACGACCACGCCAATCGACGTCGCGAGGGACCCGAGGTCCCCGGCGGTCCAGTTCCGCAGGATCGAGACGATCTCCTCGTCGGTGAGGGGGCGCCCGTCGACGGTCTCGTGCATGAGCTCCGCGGTCAGATCGGTGCCCGGGTCCGCGTCGCGGCGGGCGTCGAGGAGGCCGTGGATGAGGGCATCGAAACGCTCGGCGACGGCGGCGGTCCGGCTCCGGTCGCCGGAGCGCGTCGCCGCGTGGTTGTCCGCCATCCAGGCGACGAGTTCGTCCTCGAGCTCGGCCGGCCAGCCGAGCCAGGAGCTCTGGGAGCGAACGGCGAAGGGCACCCCAAGCTGCGCGACGGTCTTCACCGTGACACCGCGAGGGAGGGAGTCGATGATCGCGGCGGCGTGGGAACGGCACTGGGCCTCCTCCCGGGCGACGCGCTCGGGCGTCAGGTAGCGGTCGACGATCCTCCGGAACGCCGCGTGCTCGGCGCCGTCGAGGCTGTTGGGGATGGCCCGGCGGGGGGTGAAGGCGCTGGAGAAGGTCACTGGGTCCGTTGCCGCTGCCACGACCTCGGCGTGCCGCAGGACCATCCACGTCCCGTCGTCGTGGGCGACAGGACATCGCGAGCGCATCGCGTCGTAGGCGGCTCTCTGATCCTCCCAGACCTGGTCCGAGGTGATGTCACACGGGTCGCCCATCGGCTGCCTTCCTGTACCGCGTCCGTCCCCTGACCAGCGTAGGCGGACTGCTCTGCGCTGGGATGGGTTCCCGGTGCGCCCGGCGTCCTCGCTCGCAC
>RZYE01000212.1 GCA_009930425.1 Actinomycetota bacterium
TCGACGGCGTGGATGGAGACCTCGCCGTCGAGTTCCTTCCGGTTGCAGGCCGTCTCGCACGGGTGGTAGCAGACACGCCCGTGGATGGCGGGGAAGGGGTTGTTCCGCACCAGCTCGCGCCACGCTGCCTCGTCCTCGTTCGCCTTCACGAGGCGCAGCCACTCCTGGATGTTCTCCCCGGCCGGGCACGCCTGGTTGCAGGGCGGCAGCAGGTCCACGTAGATCGGCATGCGGGACCGGACCGGTCCGGCGCGGTGGGCGGCGTGGGACAGGTCGGGCAACTCCGTCATGTCACGGCGGGTCGGGTCCATCAGCGTCCTCCATTGGAGCGGAACGGGTGGTCCCAACCCTACGCTCCGGCCGGTGACGTGGGCCGTCGATCAAACAGAGGCGCTCGGGGAGGTGGCGGACGGGCGAGCGGGTTCAGGTGCGGGCCGCGAGCACCTCGTCCGTGGTCCGCAGGGTGATCTGCGGCGGGTAGAGCGCCATGACGTCCAGGGCCGCACGGTGGTTCTCCGGCGTGGAGCCGGCGCACGCGTCGCTCACGACGGTCAGGGTTGCGCCCGCGTCGGCGGCGGGCAGCGCGGTGGAGATCACGCAGCAGTCCGTGGAGACGCCGGTGACCACCAGGTGCGGCGTCGGTCCGGTGACGCCGACGAGCTGGTCCCACTTGCCGAACGTCGTCGCCGTCAGCGTGTGGTCGCCGAGCCCGGCCACCTCGTCGACGACGTCGAACAGCGCGTGGTCCGCGGGGTGGTCGGCGAAGGGCCAGGCCTCCATGTAGGCCCGCCACGAGCCGACCCGCGGCTCGGGCGGCGCGACCCAGCGCGTCACGATGACGCGTCCGGCGAAGGCGGGCACCAGCCGGCGGACGTTGGCGACGGCGTCGGGCCACATGGGCGAGCCCCACGCGGAGTCGGGGGCGGCGAAGATCCGCTGGGGATCGACGACCACCAACCAGGGCGTGCTCGACGGCGTGTCCGGGGCCGACCCCGGACCGCCTGTCGCGGTCATCGGCCCTCCTGGCGTGCGACGGTGCCGCGACGGGCGACGTACGTGACGCCGAACCCGATGAGCAGCGCGGCAAGGACTCCGACGTTCGCCCACGCCCAGTCCCCGTCCCGGCCGCCTAGGCCGAGCGGACCGAGCAGGTAGCCCTGCCAGTTGTTCCAGGCGGCCTCATCGGCGAACGCGTTGATCACGAGGCCCCATCCGATCACCGAGGCGACCACCATGGTGATCACGGAGGTCCAGTCCCAGGCGCCGTAGATCCCCTTGGCGTCGAACAGGGCGAGTTCGTCGTACTCGCGCTGGCGCAGCGTGATGTCCGCGATCATGACGCCCGCCCACGCGGCGAGCGGGACGCCGAGGGTGATGAGGAAGGACTGGAACGGCCCGAGGAAGTCCTGGGCGAAGAAGACCACCCAGACTGTGCCGGCGGTGAGGATCATGCCGTCGATGAAGGCGGCGGCCGGGCGGGGGATCCGCACACCGAGGGAGAGGAGGGTGAGGCCCGAGGAGTAGATGCCGAGCACGGCGCCGGAGATGAGGGCGAGCACGGCGGTGATGAGGAACGGCAGGAGGAACCACGTGGGCAGGACCTCGGCGAGGGTGCCGATCGGGTCGGCGGCGATGCCGTCCTGGAGGTCCGGGCGGGAACCGGCGAGCAGGAGGCCGTAGGTCACGAGGATCACGGGGGCGATCGCGCCGCCGAAGGTGTTCCAGGCGACGATCTTCGCGCCGGAGGCGTCACGGGACTGGTACCGGGACCAGTCCGCGGCGATGTTGATCCAGCCGAGGCCGAACCCGGTCATCACCATCACCAGTGCACCGATCACCGCCTGCGCCGAGCCGGAGGGGATCGCGCCGATGGCGGCCCAGTCCAGCTCGTCCAGGGTGAGGGCGATGTAGACGATGGTCATCGCGCCCGTCGCCCACGTGAGGATCGACTGCAACCGCATGATGATGTGGTAGCCGGCCACGGAGGCGAGCACGATGACGGCCGCGGTGAAGGCGGCGGCCAGGATCTTCGTGGTCGTGCCGCCACCCCAGCCGAGCCGCTCGAAGACCGTGGCGGTGGCGAGGGTGGCCATGATGGCGAGGAAGGTCTCCCAGCCGATCGAGACCAGCCAGGAGACGTACCCCGGGACGCGTTGGCCCGTCACCCCGAACGCCGCGCGGGAGAGCACCATCGTGGGGGCGGAGCCACGCTTGCCGGCGATCGCGATGATGCCGACGAGCGCGAAGGAGATCGTGATGCCGATCGCCGCCACCAGCACCGCCTGGCCGAAGGAGACCCCGAAGCCGTAGACGAAGGCCGCATAGCTGATCCCGAACACCGAGACGTTCGCGGCGAACCACGGCCAGAAGAGGTCGGACGGCTTCGCCGTGCGCTCGGACTCGTCGATGACCTCGATGCCGTTCATCTCGATCTGGGTGCGGCGCTGCTCCGCGTCGAGGGTCGCGGGGTGCTTGATCTCGCTCATGGGGACCACTGTGGCACCGGTGGGCGCCGCCGTCGAACGGTGCCGGGGGCGTGCCGGTCAGGCGCTGCGGCCGAACCGGATGCGCCACGCCTCGGGGCCACGTTCGAGGTACTCCACGCTGAACGCGCCGTCGAAGCGCTCGGCGACCTGGGCGATGAGCGGCACCGGGTCGTGCGGGGCCACGATGACGACGCCGTAGCCCGGCTGGACCGAGTCGAGCGCACCGAAGATCGCGCCGTGGCGGATCGTGGGCGGGATCGCGCGGGCGTCCAGTTCCGGGTCGGCGACGGCGTGGCGGCCGCAGCCGCAGCCCTCGCCCGCGCGGGTGGTGGCGCCCAGGGTGATGTTCGACTTGACCATGGCGCCCAATTTACACGGTTCCGGCCGTCGGAAATCGAGGCGAGCGCCCGCCGCGTGGTGAGGCGCCAGTGACCCGGAGCGGTGATGGTGTCTCGGCGGCCCGGGGGCTGGAGCAAAAGGTGAGGCCGGGACCAAATAAGCCTTGGTCCCGGCCCCGGTCGTCCAGAGGTGAACGCCTCCGAACTGCGGCTGGTGCGCCTCGCCCACGGCCTCGTTCTGGCCGCCCCGCCGGATGAACCCGCAGGTCAGGACGTCGTTTGCCTGCCGCTCGCCTCCCCTGGAGGAGGCGTACAGACAGTGTGCGCCCACCGCCGCCGCAGTGCAAGCGGTGGGCAAAAATTACACCAATGGAATTAAAAGGGAACGGCGTGTCATGGGTGACACGCCGAGCTGAACCTGGTGTCAGGAGCCCTTGGGGTAGGGGCAGATCCACCACCGTCCACGCCGAGTTCGTGGATGTGACCCACGTGACATACAGTTTCAACTCCATAACAATGCGGTTCGGAGTACGGCCTGCGATCCCCATCACAGCAGGGGCACAGGTACTCTCGCAATTGTCTTGTGTAGACAGTTGTCCGGGCCCCGGTCCATGGGCATCAACAAAACCCCCCAACAGGAGGAAGATTGACAATGAGGCGACTTACTGCCGCCGCTGCGATTGCCGCAGCCGGCGCGCTCGCTCTCTCGGCGTGCAGCACGCCGGACACCGGCAACGGTGGTGACGGCGGCGGCGAAGCCACCGGCACCGAGACCGGCGACACCACCGCCCCCAGCGCGGTGTCCATCGGTTGGAACCAGA
>RZYE01000028.1 GCA_009930425.1 Actinomycetota bacterium
CTCTCGGGCATCGCCGCCCGCTACGGCACCACCGTCACCGCCCTCATGACCGCGAACGGGCTCACCTCCACCACCATCTACGCCGGGGCGCGCCTCACCGTCCCCGGCGCGGCACCCGCAGCCACCGCTCCCGCCGCCCCGAAGCCCGCACCGAAACCCGCCACCCCCACCCCCACACCCGCGACCACCCACACCGTGGTCCGGGGTGACACGCTCTCGGGCATCGCCGCCCGCCATGGCACCACCGTCGCCACGCTGATGAGCACGAACTCGCTGACGTCCACGGTCATCTTCCCCGGGCAGGTGCTGCGGGTCACGGCAACCCCCACCACGCCGGCCGGGACGCCCCAACTCGTCCCGAGCACGTTCCTGCACTACACCTACCCGGCGGCAACCGTCTCCGCGGCCAATGCCAACAAGGCCGCGCTCCTGGCATCCGGCGTGCCCTCCCGCGAGGCGATGCGCACCATGGTGCGCAGCACCGCGACCAGCATGGGGGTGAACCCTGCGCTCGCGATGGCGATCGCGATGAAGGAGTCCGGGTTCAACCACGCCTCGGTCTCGCCGGCGAACGCGATCGGCACGATGCAGGTGATCCCCTCCTCCGGGGTGTGGGCCTCCGACCTCGTCGGCCGGAAGCTGAACCTGCTCGACCCGCAGGACAACGTGACGGCCGGGGTCGCGATCATCCGCCAACTCGTCCGGTCCTCGAGCTCCCTGGACATCGCGATCGCGTCCTACTACCAGGGTGCCGCCTCCGTGAGGCGCAACGGCATGTACTCGGACACGCGGTCCTACGTGGCGGGCGTCAAGGCGTACATGACCCAGTTCGGCGGCTGAGCGACACTCCCCGCCGTTCGGCGTCAATGTTTGCGTGGGCGCCTAGGATCACCATGTGACCACTGTGCCCCGCGACACCATCATCGGCCGTCTCGTCGACGGCCGCTACGAGGTGAGCGAGCGGATCGCACGTGGCGGCATGGCGACGGTCTACCGTGCGGTCGACCGCCGGCTGGACCGGGACGTCGCCGTCAAGGTGATGCACCCCCACCTCGCCGAGTCAGAGGACTTCATCAGTCGGTTCAGGCGCGAGGCGCGCGCGGCGGCCCGCCTCAGCCACCCCCACGTCGTCGCGGTGCACGACCAGGGCCTCTGGGAGGACTCCTTCTACCTGACCATGGAGTTCGTCGACGGCCACGACCTGCGGTCCGAGCTGCGCGTCGAGGGCGCCCTCACCCTGGAACGAGCCCTCACGGTCACCCAGTCGGTCCTGGACGCGCTCGCCGCGGCCCACCGGCGCGACCTCATCCACCGGGACATCAAGCCGGAGAACGTCATGGTGACCCACGACGGCGTGGTCAAGGTCGCGGACTTCGGCCTCGCCCGCGCGGTGAGCGAGGCGACGGCCGCGTCCACCGGAACCGTTCTCGGGACCGTCGCCTACCTGGCTCCCGAACTCCTCACGTCCGGGCAGGCCACGCAGGCGTCGGATGTCTACGCGGTCGGGATCATGCTCTACGAGATGTTGACCGGTCACCAGCCGTTCACCGGCGACGTCCCCATCAACGTGGCCTTCCAGCACGTCAACTCGTCCGTCCCCCCTCCGTCCCGGGAACTGGACTGGATCCCCACCGAGGTGGACGACCTCGTCGCGGCCCTGACGGCACGGGATCCCGAGGAGCGCCTCGCCGACGGCACCGCCGCCCTCGCGGCGACACGCCGGGTCATCGCCACCCTCACCGGGGATGTCCTGCACCGCCGGGCCGAACCGCCGGTGGAGGACATGGAGGAGGACGACGGCGGCACCGCCTCCCTTGACCTCCTGACCTCGGGTGGCACGGTCGCGCTCCCCGTCGGGGGCGTCGAGCCCGGGGCTCCGGCACACGCCACGCAACGGCGCCGGCGACGCCGGGTCCTTCCCTGGCTCGTCGTCGTCATCCTCCTGCTCGGAGGCGCCACCGCCGGGTGGTGGTTCCTGATGGGCCCCGGGTCCACCGTCGCGACCCCCGCCGTCGTCGGGATGGTGGAGGACGACGCCGTCGCCACGCTCGAGGCGAACGGACTGGGCGCCGTCGTCGAGCGCGCCAACGACGACGACGTCCCGGAGGGAGAGGTCATCTCGACGGCCCCGGCCCCCGGTGAGCTCGTCGCCAGGCAGGGGGACGTCACGCTGCTCGTCTCGCTCGGCATCCTCATGCTCGACATGCCCGGAGTGGAGGGAATCGGCCGGGACGAGGCGGTCGACGCGATCACCGGTGAGGGCTTCACCGAACCGACCGTCGAGGAGCGGTACCACGAGAGCATCGACGCAGGCGTGGTCATCTCCGCCTCGGAGGCGGCGGGGACCAGGCTTCCCCACACGACGGCGATCGAGCTGGTCGTCTCCCTCGGCCGCGAGCCGGTCACCGCTCCCGATGTCACCTCGTTGGCGGAGGATGAGGCAGCCGCAGCCCTGGAAGGGGCGGGACTGGCCGTGGAGCGTGCCGAGGAGTACTCGAACGACGTCCCGCTCGGCGCGGTGATCGGGCAGGATCCGGGGCCGGGCCAGCTCTACCGCGGTGACACCGTGACCATCACGGTCTCGCTCGGCCGCCCCTTCGTGACCGTGCCGTCCGTGTTCGGGATGAGCCGGGCAGGGGCCACCTCGGCGCTCGAGGAGGCGGGGTTCGTGGTCAAGGTGGAGTCGCTCTGGGGTGGCTCCCTCGGGGTCGTGCGGTTCCAGGACCCGGCCGGGGGCCAGGAGGCACGGCTCGGCTCCACGGTGACGATCACGGTGGTCTGACGGGCCGAGGGGCCCCGCACGCCGTGCGGGGCCCCTCGGATCCGGTGGTCGTTCCTCCTGGATTCACTCCGCGGGAAGTTGGCCGATGTCGGTGAGCATCTCGCGGAACCACGGCTGTGACACGTCGAAGGCCTTGCCGCCCTTGATCCGGGGGAACGGGATAGCGGTGAGGACGTCACCGTTCTCCTCGTCGTGCCCGACGACGCCCGCCTCGCCTCGCAGTGCGCACTCGACGGCGTGGTCGGTCATCGTCCGGATGAGCTCGAGGTCCGCGGCATTCGCCCGTGAGGAACGGGAGAAGTAGCCCGACTTCTGCACCATGACCTTCTCCGCGCCGATCCGCTCCGCGAACTGGCGCGCGAACCAGGCCCCGGGATTGATCGTGTCAAGCTTCACGTGCCCGAAGGGATCGCGCTGGACCTCCTCGCCGGCCTCCTCCATCTCCGCGATGATCTCCGGAACGCCCGCGCCCTCCGACAGGAAGATGTTGACGTTGCCGATCTCGTCCATGATCGCCCGGAGCCGGGTGGCCTCGGACTCGAGGTCGGGGCTCATCTCGGGAACCAGGACGGCGTGGATGTCCCACCGCTCCCGGCTGAGTCCGATGGACGGCACCCACTCCTGCGTCCCCAGCCAGGCGCGGTAGTCGCGGGACGCCGCCGCCGTGAGCCAGCCACAGTTCCGGCCCATCACCTCGTGGACGATCAGCATGCGCGGGTTGGAGCGGTGCTCGCCGATGATGTTCTGGGCGAACTCGGCGGCCTCCTCCGCGGCAGTCGCTGCGCCGAGTGACTGCCGGATCGGGATGATGTCGTTGTCGATCGTCTTCGGCAGGCCCACCACCGTCAGGTGGTGACCGTTCGCCTCGAGGTACTCCGCGAGGTCCGCGGCAGTGGTGTTGGTGTCGTCACCGCCGATGGTGTGGAGGACGTCAACGCCGTCGGCCCGGAGCCTCTCCGCCGCGACCTGGAGGGGGTCCTCACCCTCCCGCACGAGGCCCCGCTCCACGAGGTTCGCGGCGTTCGTGAGCTTCACGCGGGAGTTCCCGATGGGGCTCCCGCCGAAGCGGTGCAGGATGGACGCTCTCCGGCGGGCCTCGTCGTCGACCACCACCGAGTTGCCGGTCAGCAGGCCGTGGTAGCCGTGCTGGTAGGCGATGATCTCCACGTCGGGAGCGACCTCGGTGTACCGCTCGATCAGGCCACCGACGGCCGAGGACAGGCAGGGGGCGAAGCCTCCGGCCGTGAGCAAAGCAACGCGACGAACCATCGTCACACCTCTCGTGATGGGGAAAGTGACGCCCGAGGGCACCGTCCCATGCTACTGCGTGAGCTCGTCCTCCTCGGCGGAACCGGCCTCCCCGTCGGCGGACTCCGCGGCCGACCTCTCCGCCTCCGCACGAGCGGCCTCCAGCCGCTCGAGGCCCTCGCGGATCTCCTCCTCGGTGGGCTCGGGAACCTCCACCGCCGGGACGGGACGGCCACCGGGGGCCGCGACCCGCTCCGGTGCGACCTGCTCCGGGGCCTCCTCCTTGGCCTTCTTCGCGGCTGCCATGCGATTCTTCATCGTGGCGGCGTAGATGTCGACGTACTCCTGGCCGGACAGCCGCATCAACTCGTACATGATCTCGTCCGTGATGGACCGGAGCACGAAGCGGTCACTCGCCATGCCCTCGTAGCGCGAGAAGTCCAGGGGCTCACCCACGACGATGCCGATGCGGTGCAGCTTCGGGATCTTCTTGCCGATCGGCTGCGCGATGTTGGTCCCGATCATGGCGACGGGGATGACGGGAGCGGCGGATTCGAGCGCCAGGCGGGCGACCCCGGTCTTGCCACGGTAGAGCCGACCGTCCGGGCTGCGGGTTCCCTCGGGATAGATGCCGAAGAGCTCCCCCTGCTCGAGCCTCCTCAGGCCGGTGCGCAGGGCGGCCTCCGACGCCTTGCCGCCGGACCTGTCGACGGGGATGGTGCCGACCCCCCGCATGAAGGCCGCGACTGCCTTGCCCTTCACACCCGTTCCGGTGAAGTAGTCGGACTTGCCCATGAAGACCACCTCGCGGCGGATCATCAGCGGGAGGAAGAAGGAGTCGATGACGGCCAGGTGATTGGACGCGAGGATGGCCGGACCGTCGACGGGGATGTTCTGCGCGCCCCGGATCCACGGCTGGTAGAACACCTTCAACGCGCTGCCGAGCGTCGCCTTCATGAAGCCGTACAGCACGTCACTTCCCTCCGTCGGTTCGGCCTTGCGTGCCGGGACGACGCCGACGCCCACGACCCGCCTAGAGTCGGTGCCATGGCACGCACTCCCGACGACTTCGATCCCGACGAACTCGATGCCCGGTGGGACGATCTTACGTCCCGGCTCGGGCCGCTGCGGCAACCTCGCGACGACGGGCGGGTGGTTTCGCCCGTGCCCGGGACCGGCGGGCCCCGCGACTACGAGGTGGCCGAGGACGAGGAGGGCTTCGAGGAACCGGACCCACCGCTGGGGAACCCCGACCCGGCGACCGTCCTCGCCTGGCTCGCACTCGGGGTCGGCATCCTCGCCGTCTTCGTCGGGGTGGCCGCGAGCACGCCCGGGTGGGTGGCCCCACTCGGGGTGGTCCTCGCCGTCGGGGGGCTGGTCACGCTGTTCGTCCGCCTTCCGGAGCACACCGACCGCGACGACGACGGCGCCCAGGTCTGACGGCGAGCGCCTCAGAGCCGGGCGAGGTCGCCCGCGCCGATGATCCCGGCGTCGTTGCCGAGGACCGCCAGCTCGATGCGCGCCTCCGGCCGGTGGCCGCGGGCCGAGAGGTGGTCGACGAATCCCGCCCGAGCGGCATCCAGGAAGAGCTCGCCGGCCTCGGCGACCCCACCGCCGATCACGATGAGCTCCGGGTCGAGCACGGCGGCCAGGCTGGCACAGCCCATCCCGATCCAGCGGCCCAGGTCGCCGAAGATCTCCAGTGCCGTGGGGTCACCCTCCATCGCGGCGCGTGCGACATGGGGTCCCTTGATCCGGTGGCCCTCCCCCGCGATACGCTGCATCGCTCGCCCGCCCTCGGGATCGGTGGTGACCCGGTGCCGTGCGGCGAGGGTCAGCGCCTGGCCTGAGGCATACCGCTCCCAGCAGCCCTCGTGACCGCACCCGCAGTAGTGGCCATGGGGCACCATCTTCAGGTGGCCGATCTCCGCCGCCACTCCGTACGCCCCCCGGAGCAGGTGGCCGTCGACGATGATGGCCCCGCCGACGCCCGTCCCGATCGTCACCATCACCATGTGCTCGACATCGCGTCCGGCGCCGAACCTGAACTCCGCCCACCCCGCCGCATTGGCGTCGTTCTCCACCACGATCGGGAGGTCCACGGACTCGGCGATGCGGTCCCTGAGCGGGTAGTCCCGCCAGGCAATGTTGGGCGCGAACATGACGGAGTCCCGCCGCGGGGAGACGAATCCGGCGGCGGCGACACCCACCGCGCCCACCTGGAAGCCGGCTCGCAACTCCGTGATCGCCGCGACGATCGAGCCGTCGATGCGGGCGAGATCCTCCGGGTCCGTCTCCCAGCGCGTACGTTCCAGGATCGTCCCGTCCTCATCGACGATCCCCGCGGCGATCTTCGTCCCGCCGATGTCCACGCCGACCGTGAGCATTAGCTCCGCCTTCCCCCGGGAATCCCACCACCGCGCCGCCACTTGTACGGTGGCCACAACCGACATCCTAGGACTTGTCAGGCGCTCGATGCGACTGGCGTCACACCCGCCGGTAGGCTTCGGACATCACCCTCCCGAAGGAGACAGGAATGCACGAAGTCCACTTCCCGGCCGTGGTCAAGGTCGACCCCGCCACGTCGATCAGCACCTACCTGGTCCGGCACGGCACGGAGAGCCCCTCCGCCACCATGTTCCGGCAGAAGGTGGGCGAGACCTGGGTCGACTGGCCCGCCAGCAAGGCGCTGGACGTCATCCGGGCGATCGCGAAGGGCCTGAGGGCGGCGGGCTACGGACCGGGCGACCCGATCGCCATCATGTCGCGGACCCGGCTCGAATGGACCCTCGCCGATTTCGCGATCTGGCACATCGGCGGCGTGCCGGTGCCGATCTATGAGACGTCGTCGCCGTCGCAGGCCCAGTGGATCCTCTCCGACGCCGCGTGCGTGGGCGCCTTCGTCGAGACCACCGCTCACGCGGCGGTGATCGAGGAGGCCCGGGGCGAGGACGAGGGCCACCACGTGCGCGACATCTGGGTCTTCGACGAGGGCGGTCTGGCGGTCCTCGAGGAGTCGGGCGACGGCGTCGACGAGGACCCGGACTCGGGGTTCCGTGAGGTCGGCCTCGACTCCCTCGCCACCATCATCTACACGTCCGGGACCACGGGACGCCCCAAGGGCGTCGAGCTGAGCCACGGGAACTTCGTCGTCCTGCTCGAACAGGCGATCGAGGTGGTCCCGGAGATCCTGAAGGAGCCGGGAGCCTGCACCCTCCTGTTCCTGCCCCTCGCCCACGTGTTCGCCCGCGTCGTCGAGGTGCTGATGGTCATGTCGCTCGTCCCGATGGGACACGCCTCGGATCCGAAGGAGGCGGTGAAGGACATCGCGGTGTTCAAGCCCACGGTCCTGCTGAGCGTTCCGCGCATCTGGGAGAAGATCTACAACAGTGCCGAGCTGAAGACCGGCAGCGGCCTCAAGCGCCGGATCTTCCGCTGGGCGGCCAAGGTGTCCATCGTCCACTCGCGCGAGAGTGCCCAGCCGGGGGGCCCGGGCTCCTCCCTCACCCTGCAGCACAGGCTCGCCGACAAGCTGGTCTACGGCAAGATCCGGGAGGTCCTCGGGGGCAACCTCCACTGGACCATCTCCGGTGGCGCCCCCCTCGGGGAGAGGCTCGGCAACTTCTTCCAGGGCATCGGCGTCAACATGCTCGAGGGCTACGGGCTCACGGAGACCACCGCTCCCTGCAACCTCAACCTGCCGGGCAAGGCCCGCATCGGCACGGTGGGTCAGCCGCTTCCCGGCACGTCGATCCGCATCGCCGAGGACGGGGAGATCCTCATCAAGGGCGTCGGCGTCTTCGAGCGCTACCACGGCAACCCCGAGGCGACGGCCGAGGCGATCCAGGACGGCTGGTTCCACTCCGGGGACGTTGGGCACCTCGATGCGGACGGCTACCTGACGATCACCGGCCGGAAGAAGGAGATCATCGTCACCGCGGGTGGCAAGAACGTGGCGCCCGCGATGATGGAGGACCCCCTGCGCGGCCACCCGATCATCTCCCAGGCCGTCGTGGTCGGCGACGGCCAGCCGTTCATCGGCGCCCTCGTCACGCTTGACGCGGAGGTGCTCCCGAAGTGGCTCGACACCCACGGGAGGCCGGCGATGACCGTGGCGGAGGCAGCGAAGGACGAGTACGTGCGCGAACACATCCAGATGGCGATCGACCGAGTCAACCGGAAGTTCTCCCGCTCGGAGTCGATCCGCGAGTTCCGCATCCTCGCCGACGACTTCACGATCGAGAACGACCTGTTGACGCCCTCCATGAAGTTCAAGCGGCGCGAGGTGCTCGCCACGTACTCCGACGTCGTCGACTCCATCTACGCGTCGGTCGCGCGCTGAGGGATCCGGGACGCGCGCCGCATCCGGTGCGCGTCCCTCCTCATGTCGGTGCGGTCCCATAGCCTCGCTGCATGAGCCACGCGATCGCACTCGCCGGGCGTCGACTCCCCCTCGACCGGCCGGGCGCCCCACCCGGGCAGCTCGCCTTCGACGCCCTGGGGACGCCGCTCGCGGAGGTCACGTTCGTCGTCGTGGACCTGGAGACCACCGGACAGGCGCCCGGTGCCGCGGCCATCACGGAGATCGGAGCGGTCAAGGTCCGTGGCGGTGAGGTGCTCGGCGAATTCCAGACCCTCGTGAACCCGGGCGTCCCCATCCCGCCGATGATCACCGTGCTGACGGGGATCACCACCGCGATGGTGCTGCCCGCACCGCGCATCGATTCCGCGCTGCCCGCCTTCTACGAGTTTGCGGGATTCCACAGCGGTGCCGTCCTCGTGGCGCACAACGCCCGCTTCGACGTCTCGTTCCTCCGCGCTGCCTCGACCGAGCTCGGGCATCCCTGGCCCGGGCCCGTCGTCGTGGACACCCTGGCCCTGGCGCGCCGGGCGCTCACCCGGGACGAGGTCCCGAACTTCAAGCTGGCGACGCTCGCCCGCGTGTTCGCGGCGGACACCGCCCCGGACCACCGTGCGCTCAGCGACGCCCGCGCGACGACGGACGTGCTCCACCGGCTCCTCGAACGCCTGGCACCGCTCGGGCTGAGCCACCTCGAGGACCTGCGGACGATCACCGACCCCGTTCCGGCCGCCCGGCGGCGCAAGTCCACCCTCGCGGACGGCATCCCGCACGGCCCGGGCGTCTACCAGTTCATCGGACCGGCCGGCGAGGTGCTGTACGTCGGCACCGCCACCGACCTCCGGTCTCGGGTGCGGAGCTACTTCACGGCGGCGGAGAAGCGCGCCCGCATCGGGGAGATGGTGGATCTCGCCGTCGAGGTGCGAGCCATCCCCTGCGCCAACGTGCTCGAGGCGCAGGTGCGCGAGGTCCGGCTCATCGACTCGTGCGACCCGCCCTACAACCGGCGCTCACGACGTCCCGCGCGCCGCCCGTGGATCCGGCTCACCGACGAGCCCTACCCGCGGCTGTCGATCGTCCGGTCGTTGCCCGTTTCGGAACTCGACGCCGCATGGGGACCGTTCGGCTCCCACCGCCAGGCGACCGCTGCGCTCCAGGCGCTGGAGGACCACCTCCCCCTTCGAGGCTGCTCCCAGCGTCTTCCACGCCACGCCCCGCAGTCGGCCCGCAGTTGCATGGCCGCCGAGATCGGATCCTGCCCCGCTCCCTGTGTCGGCGCGATCGACGCCGAACGATACGCCGTCCACGCCGAGGCCGCCCGCGCCGTGCTGGCGGGCTCGGTCGAGGATCTCGTCGCTCACCTCCACGGCAGGATCGCCGCGTTGTCCGGCTCCCTGAGGTACGAGGACGCGCTGGAGGTGCGCGAGCGCCTTCGGTCCGTCCTCGTCGGAGCGGCGCGCGCCGAGCGGCTTCGCGCCTGGGCTCGCCTCCCCGAACTCGTCGCCGCGCGGCCCGTCGCCGACGGCTGGGATCTCGTGCTCGCCCGCCACGGCCGTTTCGCCGGCTCGGTCCACCTCGATCCCGGCGGCGACCCTGCGGCAGCCCTCGCCGCGCTGCATGCCACCGCCGAACACGTCGAGGCCTCCGGCACGGTCGGCTCCGCCGCCACCGCCGAGGAGACCGAGATCCTGATCCGCTGGTACGAGGCGAGCGGGACGCGCCTGGTCGAACTTGCCGGGCCCGCGCCCCCCATCGCGTTCCCCGTCCGTGGCGCACACCGCTGGGATCTCCCTCCGACCGGCTAGTCGTGGGACGGCAGGGCCGGCCGGGCGGCATGATGGAGCCAGCCACCACCGTGCCGAGAGGAATCCACCGTGCTCACCGCCATCGTCCTGATCCAGACCGATCCCGCACTGATCCCGGAGGTCGCCCAAGCAGTCGCCGACGTCGCCCGCGTCAGCGAGGTCTACTCGGTGACGGGGGATGTCGACCTCATCGCCATGGTGCGGGTGCGAGCCCACGACGAGCTGGCGAAGGTGATCGCCGACGAGATCTCCAAGGTGACGGGGGTCCGGGAGACGCGGACCTACATCGCGTTCCAGGCCTACTCGCAGCACGATCTCGAGGAGGCCTTCGACCTCGGCCTTGACTGAGAGCGTCAGCCCGCGGAGCGCGAGAAGGCCACCCACCGCTCCAGGACGTCCTGGGCGCGGCCCGTCCGCAGGACCTCGCGGGCGATCGAGAGCCCTCCCGCCAACCGGTCCTCGAGCGTGCCCTCCCGGGTTCCGTCCAGTCCGTGGGCAACCATTCCGGCGGCCGCGTTGAGGGCGACGGCGTCGGGGACGATGCCCTCGGCGCCGGCCAGCACCTCGCGGGCGACTGCGGCGTTGTGCGCGGGATCGGCGCCCCGGAGGTCGTCGACCGTGCTGGCGGGCAGGCCGAGCCGGGTGGCGTCGAACTCCGCCTGACGGACCTCGCCCCCTGCCACGACCCACACCTCGTTCACCGCCGTCGTGGTGAGTTCGTCGAGTCCGTTGCGGCCACGGAACACCAGTGCCGAGTTGCCACGTTCCGCGAGGACGCCGGCGACGAGGGGCGCGTGGCGGGCGCTCGACACGCCGATGGCGTTCGACCGGGGACGTCCCGGGTTGGTGAGCGGGCCCAGCACGTTGAACGCCGTGGCAACCCCGAGTTCCCGGCGCGTCGGGGCGGCGAAGCGCATGGAGGGGTGGAAGAGGTTCGCGAAGAGGAAGGTGATGCCGACCGCCCCGAGGGCCTCCTCGACCTTCTCCACCGGCATCGTGAGCGAGACGCCGAGCGCTTCGATGAGGTCTGCTGACCCGGAGGCCGAACTGGAGGCGCGGTTGCCGTGCTTGACCACGGGAATGCCGGCACCCGCGAGGACGAGCGCCGCCATCGAGGAGATGTTGACGGTCCTGGCGCGGTCCCCGCCGGTCCCGACGATGTCGAGCGTCTCGGTCGGGAGTTCGATGACCTGCGCATGGGCCAGCATGGAGTCGGCGAGCCCCCGCAACTCCGCGACCGTCTCGCCCTTGGTGGCCAGTGCGGTGAGGAAGCCGGCCAGCGTGGCCGGCGCCGTGTTGCCGGACATCACCTGGTCCATCGCCCACGCGGTCTGCTCCACCCCGAGGTCGTGGCGGGCGATCAGCTCCGAGATCAGTCCGGGCCAGGTGGGCTCGTCCACCCTCAGCTCCCGGAGAGCAGGGACGCCACCGCCTGCTGCAGCTCCATGGGATCGTAGGGCGCGGCAACGTAGCCGTCCGCGAGGGACCACGTCGCCAGCCAGGCATCCTGGGGCCGGGCCGTCAGCACGAGTGCCGGGGGGCAGTCGTAGATCTCCTGCTTGAGCTGGCGGCACACGGCCATGCCGCCCACCTTCGCGGCCTCGCCGTCGAGGACGAGGAGCGCGTAGGGCTTGGACTCCACCTTCGTGACCACCGCGTCCGCCGTTGCCGTCTCGTCCCAGCGGATGAGGGGAAGCCCCTTGCCTGCCCGGCGCCCGATCGCGCCCATCACGGCCTGCCGCGTGGTGGCGTCGTCGCTGTAGAGCAGGACATCGGCATACTCGTCGTGGTCAGACATCTTGTCCCTCCCGAGGGTCAGCAGGTGCTCTGCCCCATGCTAGCGCTGGTCCGCAGATGGCCCGGTGTCGGTTCCGATCGAACATCCCGTTCAGACTTTGGGACTTTTGGCCCACCCGACGGGAGAATTTCGCCACTGACGGGCATAATGGCCACGTGTCGTCACCAGCAGCAGTAGCACCGCGTGTTCATGTGGACCGACCGAATCCGGTCTCCGTCGGAACCATCGTCTGGCTCGCGAGCGAACTCATGTTCTTCGCGGGCCTGTTTGCCATGTACTTCACCCACCGGTCGGTCAACTCGGCCCAGTGGCCCGAGAACACCGAACTCCTCAACCTCCCGTTCGCGCTCGCCAACACGACGATCCTCGTGCTGTCGTCGGTGACCTGCCAGATGGGTGTCTGGGCGGCGGAGAGGTTCCAGCCCCGGCGCACCGGGTCGCTCCTGCAGGTGGGCCGTTGGGGAGTGGTCGAGTGGATCACCCTGACGTACGTGATGGGTGCGGTGTTCATCGCCGGCCAGGTGTTCGAGTACGCGGAGCTGTACAGCCTCGGGCTGGACGTCTCGTCCTCCTACGGCTCGGTCTTCTTCATCACGACCGGCTTCCACGGCCTCCACGTGATCGGTGGCCTCATCGCCTTCCTCTTCCTCCTGGGCCGGACGTTCGCCGCGAAGCGCTACGGTCATCACGAGGCCACCACCGCCATCGTGACCTCCTACTACTGGCACTTCGTCGACGTGGTGTGGGTCGCCCTCTTCATCACCATCTACTTCATCCGCTGACGCAAAGGACACGTCCATGAACGCCCTCGCCTCGACGAGACGCAGCCGGTACGCCCCAGCGGTGCTCGTTCTGCTCGCGCTCATCATCACCGGTGGCTTCTACGCCCTGATGAGCCCCTCCGCGGACGCGTCCTCGGCCTCGGCGTCGGACATCGAGGACGGCCGGCGCCTGTTCCAGGCGAACTGCGCCACCTGCCACGGCACCCAGGGGCAGGGCACGGACGTCGGGCCGTCCCTGGTCGGGGTGGGTGCGGCGTCCGTGTACTTCCAGGTCAGCACCGGCCGGATGCCGATGGCCAACAACTCCGCACAGGCTCCCGTCAAGCCGGTGCTCTTCGATGACGAGGAGACCAGCCGGATGGCCGCCTGGGTCGCCACCCTCGGCCCCGGGCCCTCGGTCCCGGGCGCCGAGGCCGTGGACCCCGAACTGGGCGACCCCGCCAACGGGATGCTCCTGTTCCGCACCAACTGCGCGATGTGCCACAACGCCGTGGGCGCGGGGGGCGCACTCTCCGAGGGCAAGTACGCCCCACCCCTGTGGGACTCCACGCCGACCCAGATCTACACGGCAATGCTCACGGGTCCACAGGCAATGCCCGTCTTCAACGACTCCTCGGTGACGCCCGAGGGCAAGCGGGACATCATCGCCTACCTCATCGAGCAGCGCGAGACCTCCCCCGGGGGACTGTCACTCGGATCGCTCGGACCCGTCAGCGAGGGCATCTGGGCCTGGGTGATCGGGATCGGTGGCCTCATCGGAATCGCAGTGTGGGTGGGAGCGAAGTCGTCATGAGCGAGAGGGAAGTGGTGCACCACGACGAGGTACCCGACCGGTTCGAGAACCCTGGCCTCGAACCACACCGGCATCGCCAGTCCGACGTCGACCCGCGCGCCGCCAAGCGCGCGGAACTGCAGGTCGTCGGGTTGCTGCTCCTCTCGATCCTCGCCGCGATCGGCGGCGTGGCGGGCTACTTCCTCTTCCCCGCCGGTGAGACGCTCGGGCAGATCCGGCTCGGCAACACCGCACTCGGCTTGGGGCTCGGGCTCGGGATGCTGGGCATCGGGCTCGCCGCGGTGCACTGGGCGAAGGCCCTGATGAACGACACCGAGCAGATCGAGATGCGCCACGAACTGCGGGGCGACGACGCCGCCCGCGCGGGCGCCGTCGACAAGCTCCAGGCCGGCATCGCCGATGCCAACGTCGCGCGACGCCCGCTCATCAAGGGGGCGCTCGCGGGAGCCCTCGCCCTCGCCCCGCTTCCGTTCGTGCTCCCCCTCGTGGGGAACCTGACCCCGGACTGGGACATCACCCGCTTCCGCTACACCGCCTGGCGCAACAAGCCGTCGGGTGCCGCCGGACGCCGGCTCGCGATCGACCCGACCAACGAGCCGATCCGCGCCGCGGACGTCACGATCGGATCCGCGTTCCACGTCATCCCGCAGGATTTGGGCGACCTGCCGGGCGAGGACCACTTCCTGAACGAGAAGGCCAAGGCAGTGGTGCTGCTAGTGCGAATGCACCCCGACGAGATGAAGGTGTCCCCCGGCCGCGAGGACTGGTCCTACCACGGGATCGTCGCGTACTCCAAGGTGTGCACCCACGTCGGGTGTCCGGTCGCGTTGTACGAGCAGAACACCAAGCACCTCCTGTGCCCCTGCCACCAGTCCACCTTCGACCTCGCCGACGAGGCCCGCGTCATCTTCGGTCCCGCGGATCGGGCTCTCCCCCAGCTCCCGATCTCGGTGGACGAGGAGGGCTACCTCATCGCCAAGTCGGACTTCCACGAGCCCGTCGGACCTAGTTTCTGGGAGCGCCTCAAGTGACCACGCAGAGCACAGCGCAGCAGACCCCCGGGGGCCCGAAGGCCGCCGCGGCCGCCGACTACCTCGATCAGCGAACCGGGATCTCGAAGGCCGTCAAGGAGTTCGCGCGCAAGATCTTCCCCGACCACTGGTCGTTCCTCCTCGGCGAGATCGCCCTCTACAGCTTCATCGTGCTGGTGCTCACGGGCGTGTTCCTGGCGCTGTACTTCGACCCCTCGATGGTCGAGGTCCACTACCCGGAGGACGCCCTGCCCGCGTCCATGCGGGGAGTGGAGATGTCGCAGGCGTTCGCCTCCACGCTCCACATCTCGTTCCACGTCACCGGTGGCCTGCTCATGCGCCAGATCCACCACTGGGCCGCACTGCTCTTCATGGCCGCCATCGTGGTCCACATGTTCCGGGTCTTCTTCACCGGTGCCTTCCGGAAGCCGCGCGAGATCAACTGGGTCATCGGCTTCCTCCTCATGACGCTGGGCCTGGTGGCCGGACTCACCGGATACTCGCTGCCCGACGACGTCCTGTCCGGCAACGGACTGCGCATCACCGACGGCATCGTCCGATCCGTCCCCATCATCGGCACCTGGACGTCGCTCGCGATCTTCGGTGGCGAGTTCCCGGGAACAGTGATCATCCCGCGCTTCTTCACGCTCCACATCCTCCTCATCCCGGGCCTCATCATCGCCCTCATCTCGGCGCACCTGATGCTCGTGGTGGTCCACAAGCACACCCAGTACCCCGGTCCCGGCCGGACGGAGCGCAACGTGGTCGGGTTCCCGCTGTTCCCGGTCTACGTCGCCAAGGCGGGTGGCTTCTTCTTCGTGGTGTTCGGCGTGCTGGCCCTGATGGGTGGACTCCTCTCGATCAACCCGGTCTGGAACTACGGACCCTACGACCCCTCACCCGTCTCCGCGGGTTCCCAGCCCGACTGGTACATGCTCTTCCTCGACGGTGCGCTGCGGCTGATGCCCGGGGGCACGGAGATCGTGATCCTCGGCTTCACGCTCTCGCTGAACATCCTCATACCCGCCATGGTGGTTCCCGGGGTCCTGCTCGGCCTCCTGGCGGCGTGGCCGTTCATCGAGGCTGCGGCCACCGGGGACAAGCGGGAG
This sequence comes from Actinomycetota bacterium, assembly GCA_009930425.1. GTDB lineage: Bacteria > Actinomycetota > Actinomycetes > Actinomycetales > Actinomycetaceae > UBA1383. Next base: position 15,709 of record RZYE01000028.1, read on the forward strand.
CACCACGTGCTGGACCGGCCGCGCAACGCCCCCGTGCGCACGGCAGTCGGGGTCGCCCTCCTCACGGCGCTGATCATCCTCGCCGCCGCCGGCGGACTGGACCTCATCGCCACCCACTTCCACCTCGACGTCTTCCACGTGGTGCGCGCGTTCCAGGTGGGCTTCCTCGTGCTGCCGTTCGTCGCCTTCGCGGTCACGAAGCGCATCGCGCTCGCCCTGCAGCGCAGGGATCGGGAACTCGTCCTCCACGGCCACGAGACCGGCCGAGTCGTCCAGCTCGAGAACGGCGAGTTCAAGGAGGTCCACCGCCCGCTCACGCCGCACGAGCGGTGGACGCTCGTCTCGTACAAGAGCTACCGGCCGTTCGAGATCGAGCCTGCGGAGGATGCCCAGGGCATCCCCCGGCCCGGCTACGGGAAGGAACGCCGGAAGCAGCGCCTCTCCCGGTTCTTCTTCGAGGACCGCGTGGAGCCGGTCACTCTGGCCGAGCTCGAGGCCGCCCATGCCGAGCATGCGGCGATCACCCCCGGCGACCGGGCGAGCATCGGCTCCCACTGACCCCCACCACCGCGGGCCCCGGGCGTCGGCAACACGGCCCGGGGCCCGCGGTTCGTCCTGCCGTCAGCGAAAACGGCGCCCGGCTGTTCCTCCCGAGGTGCCGGACATTGGCGCTGACAGTAGGGTTGAACCGTTGTCAGGCCACTTTCGGCACCGCTTCGAGAAGGAGAATCAATGCCTGTGTACACGCTGCCAGACCTGCCCTACGACTACGCTGCGCTCGAGCCGCACATCAGTGCGAAGATCATGCAGCTCCACCACGACAAGCACCACCAGGCCTACGTCGACGGCGCCAACACCGCCCTCGACAAGCTCGCCGCGGCCCGCGAGTCCGGGGACTTCGCGGCGATCAACCTCTACGAGAAGAACCTCGCGTTCAACCTCGGTGGACACGTCAACCACTCCATCTTCTGGTCGAACCTCTCACCCGAGGG
>RZYE01000213.1 GCA_009930425.1 Actinomycetota bacterium
CGACGGCGGGGCCACCTCACCCCGTGAGCGTCGCCGTCGCGGCCGCGACCGCGTCGGCAGTCCCGAGGAGGAGCACCCGGTCACCCGGCAGCAGGCGTTCGTCGTTGTCCGGGAGCACAGTACGGCGCCCGTCGCGGTCGATACCGACGACGGCGACCCTCACAGGCACCCTGGCCACCAGATCGGCGACCGTGGGAGGCCGATCGGAGATGTCGCGAATCGGGGCTTCGGCGGTCTGGAGCCTGCTGAGGTCGAAGCGCGACTCGGTGCGCGTGATCTCCTGCCAGAGATCCTCCGCACGTGCGAGATCTGCAGCGTCCCCCGCCAGGATGAGGCGGTCCCTCGGGTACACCACCACGTCCTCGTCCGGGCCGAAGTGGATCCGGCCGCCCCTGCTGAGTGCGACGACACGGATTCCCTCCATGGTCACGGGTTCGACCTCGCGGAGCGCCCGTCCGACGAAGATCGACGTGTCCTGGACGACGAACTCCGCCAGCGTGACCGGCCATCCGGGGATCTCGGGCATCGGGTTCAGGGCGTCGTGGAGTTGTTCCGCGGCAACCTCGGAGGCGTCGGAGAATGGCCGCAGGACCAGATCCGCACCGGCGCGTTGGTAGAGTTCCACCTCCTCGCGGTCCACGGCCGTCAGTGCGATCCGGCCCGTGTACGCGTGGGCCTTCAGCAGGCGCAGGAGCGTCAGGTTGACCGTGCGCTCCCGGACGGAGCTCACCACCCAGCGGGCGTGGCTGAGGCTCAGGCTGTTGAGCAACTCGGGGTCGCCGGTGTCCCCGAAGACCACCGGGATACCGCGTCCACGCCATGCCTCCACCGCCTGTGGGTCGAAGTCGACGCCCAGGACGGCGACGTCCCGCTCGCGCAGCCCCCGGAGCAGACCTCCCCCGAAGCGGCCGAGCCCGACGAGCACCACGTCAACGCGGGCCATCAGGTCCTCGCTGCCCAGCGGCTCGCGGTACGGGTTGCCTCGCTCGAAGATTCGCAGGGGGCGATCCAGGCGGCGGTAGAGGGGGCCCGAGTAGAGGATCATGTAAGTCGAGACGCAGATGGTGATGACCCCCACGAGGGTGATGACCCCCGCCGCCGTGGTGTCGATGTGCCCCAGGCCCAGGCCGAGCGCGGCGACGATGAGGGAGAACTCACTGATCTGCGCGACCGTCAGCCCGGCGAGGAAGCCGGTTCGTCGCCGGTACCCCATGACCCCCATGATCACCATGACGACCACGGGGTTCCCCACGAGGACGAACGCGGAGAGCCACACGGCGTTGAGGAGGTCGGCACCCTCGAGGCTGAACTCGAGGCGTGACCCGAAGTCGATGAAGAAGAAGAGCAGGAGGAAGTCGCGGACCCCGACGAGGCGAGCTCCGATCGCCTCCCGGAACTCGGTGGAGGCCAGCGAGACACCCCCCAGGAAGGCTCCGACCTCCTTGCCGAAGCCGACGTACTCACCCACGGCGCCCAGCACCACGGCCCAGGCGATCGCGAACAGCGCGAGCAGTTCCTGGTTCGCGGCCAACCGTGCGGTGAGACCGGGGAGGACGAAGCGCATGAGCAGTCCCACCACGATCACGAGGGCGGCACCCTTCAGCAGGATCTGCGCGATGGCGAGAGCGGCGTCGTCCTCGCCTCCGCCTGCGCGCCCGAGGGCTGCCAGCACGATGAGGGCGATGATCGCGATGATGTCCTGCACGATCAGGAAGCCGACCGCGATGCGCCCGTGGAGGGAGTCGATCTCCTGCTTGTCGGAGAGGAGCTTGACGATGATGATCGTGCTCGAGAACGTGAGGGTTGTCGCGATGTAGAGCGAGCCCACGGTGGTGAACCCCATGGCGAGCGCGATCACGAATCCGATCGCGCTGGTGAAGACAACCTGTCCCAGGCCGGTCGCGAGGGCGACGGGCCCCGTGGTGCGGATGAGCCGGAGATCGAGGCGGAGGCCGACCACGAACAGGAGGATCGAGATCCCGATCGAGGCGAGCAGCTCGAGCTGGTCCGTGCTCTCGACGATGGACAGCCCCACGGGTCCTGTGAGTATCCCGGTGGCAAGGAAGGAGACGATCAGGGGCTGGCGCAGGGCCATGCCGAGGGCGCTGACCGCCACGGCGATTCCGAGGATGGCCGCGAACTCGAAGAAGACCCCCTCACCCATGCCGTGTCACAGGTCCTCGGCAGGCCCGAGACCGGCGACATGGGCCACGGCTGCCGCCAGGGACGCGCCCGCATCCTGGTACAGGTGGAAGACGGCCTCCGCGCCGTGATCCCGCAGTTCGTCCACGTTCTCGTCGAACTTGGCCAGCGCACCCACGACTCCGGAGAACCCGAGGCCGACCAGCCGATCGAGGGCGTACAGGTTCACCTCGTGGAGCGGCATCGCGAGGACCGCGAGCCGCACGCCGCTGTGGCTGGTGACACGCTCCCAGAAGTCCGTGTCCGTCGCGTCTCCCTCGCGCACGTTCCAGCCCTGCGATCGGCGGTGGGCGATCACGAACTCGTCAGCGTCGATGCCGATGACGTCCAGCCCGTAGTCCTCCGTGAGACGTTCGTACGCGCCCCCGCCCGTGCGCCCGAGCCCAAGGACGAGCGCCTCTGCACCGCCGATGTCGATGGGCCGGTCGAGGGGATTGAGGTGCTCGGGTTCGACGTCGGGCAGGCGATCCACGAGCTGTCGGCTGAGTGACTGGCCGCGGGAGTTCACGAGGGCGGAGATCACGAAGCTGAGCGCGACGCTGACGGACAACACCACAAGCCAACGCCCGTCCACCAGCCCGCTCTCGGCGCCGACCGCGATGACGATCAGCCCGAATTCAGAGTAGTTGCCGAGCGAGATGCCCGCCATGACGGAACTCCTCGGCCGCAGACGCATCAGCCACAGGATCGCGGCATAGCCGGCAGCTTTGACAGGCAGCACGAGGAGGAGGATCACGGACATCTCCAGCGTCTCGGGGGTTGGCAGGCCGGTGAGTCCGATCGAGATGAAGAACCCGATGAGGAGGATCTCCTTCAGGCTGAACAGGTCCTGGGAGAGTTCGTCGGCGGCGGGATGGCTTGCGAGGAGCATCCCGACGATCACGGCGCCCAGATCGCCCTTGAGTCCGACCGCCTCGAACAGCGCGTAGCCCGGTACCAGTGCCACCACCACGCCGAAGAGCACCTGGAGTTCGTCGTGCGCGATTCGTTGCCAGATGCGGCGCAACAGCCAGGCGAGTGGGACGAGCCCCACGAGCGCGAGTGCCCACGGGCTCGGTGTCCGGTCGGTGGTGATGCCGAGGAACACGACTGCTGCGGCGTCCTGCATCACCAGGACGCCGACGGCGATCCGGCCGTAGAGCGACTGCGACTCGCCTCGGTCATCGAGGATCTTGACGACGAGCACGGTCGAGGAGAAGGAGAGGGCGAACCCGATGACGGCGAGCGTCCGCAGGTCGGATCCCGCGGGGAGGCTGAACCCGAGCAGTGCCAGGCCGGCTGTGAATACCGCACCAAGGGCGACACTCGCTGCCATGTGCACTGATGTGGTGAGCCAGACCTCCTTGCGGAGGAGAGTGCGCACGTCCAGTTTCAGCCCGACGCCGAAGAGCAGGAGCGTGACCCCGAGATCTGCGAGGATCTCGAGGTC
>RZYE01000214.1 GCA_009930425.1 Actinomycetota bacterium
CAGCTTCGCGCGGCGTTCGGCGAGGTCGTAGTAGATCCGGCCCGAGCACAGCAGCACCCGGCGGACGGTCCCGAGGTCCGTGGTGTCCGGGATCACCGTCTGGAACTCGCCCTCCGTGAAGTCCTCCACCGCCGACTGGGCGGCACGCAGCCGCAGGAGCTGCTTCGGCGTGAAGTCGATGAGGGGCCGCCGCGGCCGGGCGTACGCCTGGCGCCGCAGGAGGTGGAACTGGCTGGCGGGCGTGGAGGGCTGGGCGACCACCATGTTGTCCTCGGCGCACAGCTGGAGGTACCGCTCGATCCGCCCGGAGCTGTGGTCCGGGCCCTGGCCCTCGTAGCCGTGCGGCAGCAGCATCACGAGCGAGGAGCGCTGGCCCCACTTCTGCTCGGAGGAGGAGATGAACTCGTCGATGACCGTCTGGGCCCCGTTCGCGAAGTCCCCGAACTGCGCCTCCCAGGCCACGAGCGCGTCGGGCCGCTCCACGGAGTAGCCGTACTCGAACGCCAGCGCCGCGTACTCGGAGAGCGCCGAGTCGTAGATCCAGAACTTCGCCTGGTCCTCGGTGAGGTACTGCAGGGGCGTCCACTCCGCCCCGGTCACGTGGTCGTGGAACGTGGCGTGGCGCTGGACGAACGTGCCGCGGCGCGAGTCCTGCCCGGCCACGCGCACGGGGACGCCCTCGATCAGGAGCGAGCCGAAGGCCAGCAGTTCGCCGAAGCCCCAGTCGATCCCGCCCTCGCGGCTCATCCGCTCCCGCCGCTCGAGCAGCTGCTGCAGCTTCGGGTGAACGCTGAAACCCTCGGGGGCGCGCAGGTGCGCCTCGCCGATCCGCTCGACGATCGCCCGGTCGACGGCGGTGCGCCATCCGATCATGACGCCCGCGTCCTCCTGCTGGGACTCGGGCACCTCGAGGCCCTTGACGTTCTCCTGGGTGCTGGCCGGGGCGGTGCGCCCCTCGTCGGCGAACACGTTCTCGAGCTGGGCCCGGAAGTCGTCGAGCGCCTCCTGCGCCTGCTCAGGCGTGATGTCCCCGCGGCCGACCAGCGCCTCGGTGTAGAGCTGGCGGACGGTCCGCTTGCCCTCGATGAGGGAGTACATCACCGGCTGGGTCATCGAGGGGTCGTCGCCCTCGTTGTGACCCCGGCGGCGGTAGCACACCATGTCGATGACGACGTCCTTCCGGAACTCCTGCCGGTACTCGAACGCCATCTTGGCCACGCGGGCCACGGCCTCCGGGTCGTCCCCGTTCACGTGGAACACCGGGATCTGGAGCCCCTTGACGATGTCGGTGCAGTACTGGGACGAACGGGAGGAGGCGGGACCGGTGGTGAACCCGATCTGGTTGTTGACGATCACGTGGACCGTGCCACCCACCCGGTAGCCGCGGAGCTGCGACATGTTGAGCGTCTCCGCCACCACGCCCTGCCCGGCGAACGCGGCGTCCCCGTGGATGAGGATGGGCAGGACGGTGAAGCCCTTCTCGCCGAGGTCGATGCGGTCCTGCTTGGCGCGGGTGACCCCGACGAGCACGCCGTCGACGGCGTCGAGATGCGAGGGGTTCGCCGCGAGGTACACGCGGGTCTCCTCACCGGTGGGGGAGGTGTACTTGCCCTCGGTGCCGAGGTGGTACTTGACGTCACCCGAGCCCTGGACGGAGTTGGGGTCCGCCGCCCCCTCGAACTCGTTGAAGATCTGCCCGAACGACTTGCCGGCGATGTTGGCGAGCACGTTCAGCCGGCCGCGGTGGGCCATCCCGATGGTCACCTCGTCGAGGCCGTCCTCGGAGGACTCGGCGAGCAGGACGTCCAGCAGCGGGATGAGGGACTCCCCACCCTCGAGCGAGAACCGCTTCTGGCCGACGAACTTGGTCTGGAGGAAGGTCTCGAACGCCTCGGCCTCGTTCAGCTTGTGCAGGATCTGCAGCTGCTCCTCGTTCGAGGGCTTGACGAACGGGGTCTCGAGGCGCTCCTGCATCCAGCGGCGCTGGGCCGGGTCCTGCAGGTGCATGTACTCGATGCCGGTGGTGCGGCAGTAGGCGTCGCGCAGCTGGGTGAGGATCTCGCGGAGCGGGAGGGACCTGCTGCCGGCGAATCCCCCGGTCGGGAAGCGGCGGTCGAGGTCCCACAGGGTCAGGCCGTGGTTGGTGAAGTCGAGGTCGTGGAAGCGCCGGGTGCGGTAGGCGAGCGGGTCGGTGTCCGCCTGCAGGTGTCCCCGGGAGCGGAACGCGTGGATCATCTCCGCCAGCCGGGCGGACTTGCCGAGCTCGGTCTCGGGGTCGAACTCGACGTCGCGCTGCCAGCGGACGGGCGCCGTCGGCACGCGGAGCGCGGAGAAGACGCGCTCGTAGAACCCGTCCTCACCGAGCAGCTTGGTGTGGATAACCCGCAGGAACTCGCCGGATGCGGCACCCTGGATGATCCGGTGATCGTAGGTGGAGGTGAGGGTGAGCATCTTGGAGATCGCGAGGCGCGCGACCGTGTTGACGGACGCCGCGGCGTACTCCGCGGGGTAGTCCATCGCGCCGACGCCCACGATGGTGCCCTGCCCCGTCATGAGGCGCGGGATCGAGTGGACCGTGCCGATGGTGCCCGGGTTGGTGAGCGTGATGGTGGTCCGCTGAAAGTCCTCGACCGTGAGCTTCCCCTGGCGGGCCCTGCGCACCACCTCGTCGTACGCCGCCCAGAACTGGGCGAAGTCCATCGTCTCGGCCTTCTTGATGGACGGGACGAGGAGCTGGCGGGTGCCGTCCTCCTTGGGGAGGTCGATGGCGAGCCCCAGATTCACGTGGGCCGGCTTGGTGATCGCGGGCTTGCCGTCCTCGGTGAGGGCGAAGCTGGTGTTCATGTCGGGCACCTGGCCCAGGGCCTCGACGAGCGCGTAGCCGATCAGGTGGGTGAAGGAGACCTTCCCGCCCCGCGTGCGGCTCAGGTGGGCGTTCAGGAGCAAGCGGTTCTCGATGAGCACCTTGGCGGGGATCTCGCGGACCGACGTCGCGGTCGGGATCGCGAGGGAGTCCTCCATGTTCTTCACGGTGCGCGCGCCCACGCCACGGAGCCGGATCACCTCGTCCTCGGCGGTGTCCTCCTCCGAGCCCTGCCGGTCGACGACATGGGCATAGGGCGTCGACGGCGGTTGTGCCACGGCCTCCGGGATCGACCCGCCGAGGAAGCTCGCGATCTCCGGCGCGGTCCCGCGTGGGTCGAGGTGGAGGGAGGGAGACGGTTCGGGCTCGGGGACGGATGTGCGCTCCGGCTCGGGGGCGGGCGCGCGCTCCGGCTCGGCGGCCGCAGCCTCAGGCTCCGGCGCGCGAGCAGCCTCCGGCTCGGGTCGCGGGGCCGGCCTTGACTCCTTCTGGGCGGCCGGCGAGGGGGCGGGCTCCCCGCCCCCGCCGTCGAGCTTCGCGAAGTACGCCTGCCACTGCGGGTCCACGCTGGAGGCGTCGGCGAGGTACTTGTCGTAGAGCTCCTCGATGAGCCATTCGTTGGCTCCGAAATCCGCGGAGATGTCGCCGGCGTGCTCGTCCACTGACACTCAGATCCCTCTTTCGGGTGGGCTCGATGGTGATCCCTCAACCCTAGGACACAAGTGACCCAGGTCGCTTTCCGGACGGCCGCGGAACA
>RZYE01000215.1 GCA_009930425.1 Actinomycetota bacterium
CCCGCCACTTCAGCACCGTCACCTTCGAGACCCCCACCCGCTGGGCGATCCGCTCGTTGGCCTCCCCCTCCGCTGCCGCGAGCACGATCCGCGCCCGCAACGCTAGACCCGCCCGTACCGTCGTCGCACGGGTCCAGCGCTCCAATTCCTCCCGGTCACCAGCACGCAAAGTCAAAGCCGGGGCAGCACGATTCGCCATACCCCATCATCCCAAAACCCCTACCGTTTAGGAACTAACGACACACCGCACTAGCAGAGCAGCGATCATCGCCCGTCGGTTGAGCCCAACATTCACTGGATATCGTCCAAGGAACGTAAGCCAATTAAAGAAGCCACCGGTTGAGACGACTCCCAATCTTGCCGAGTAGAAGCGAAGTGTCCGATTTATCACGTGTTGGCGGCGATGATATCCTGCGTTCGAGAATCGGTCTTTGTGGCGCCAGAGTATCTTGTCTGCAGCCTTCAGGTAGTCGATCATGAGCGCCATTTCATCTGTGGCAGAAGTCCTCGACTTTGGCGCCGGCGGAGTATTATTGGTACTGTGCCGTCGATAATGTACGCCTTCATAATCGAGAAGGTATAGACTTCCCTTCAACCAGCAGTACAGCCAGATGTACGAGTCATGGGCGAAAGAGGGGCGCCAGTGTTGGGTGGCGTCCTCAAGGATCGCTCTCCTGAAGCAGAAAGTGCACCCTGGCCGCCGGATACCTTCGAATGTACTTCCAAATACTACCGGCCTCACACGGTTACTCTCGCGTAGCCGTGTCGGGCGCCACGAGGGATCCACCTCTGAGAAACTGGTATATCGACAACACAGCAATTCCACCTGCGCGTTCGACTTGATTACCGAAGTCATCGTCTCGATCTTGTCTAGCGCCCACACGTCATCTTGGTCACAAGGGAACACGATGTCTTGGCTTGCTTGCATGAAGCCGTTCATGAAATTCTGTCGCCAGCCGAGATTGACAGTATTTCTATGGAGTTTCCAGTTGTGGAGCTGATGTCTCGCGATGTACTCCTCAATCAACCCGGTTGTCTTGTCAGTCGATTTGTCGTCGAATATGAGCACCTCTTCTGGTTGCTGCGTTTGCAGTCGGAGCGAGTTCAATTGGTCAACGAGGAAACGCTCGCCGTTGAATGTCGTCATCACTACGGAGACTGTCACAGTGCGACTATACCGGCCGGGTCTCCGTGCAAGCGATTGGGCGTGCAGAGAGCCCACAGTGACCACGTAGTAGTGTGCAGTTCCATGACGACGGCTCGGGCCTGGTCGATGGTAGCGAAGTCGTGCCGGCAGGGGACCTCCCACTCCGAGGAGGAGAAGAACGCCTCCGCGGCGGCATTGTCGAAAGATTAACCGACCCGGCCCATAAACTGGCGGATCCCCAGGCCCCGGCACAGGCCGGTGAACGAGTTCGCGGTGTACGTGGCGAGTTCAACCGGTCGTTGCAACACCGGGTTGTTGCAGTGAGCGTAGTTGTTCCTCCAGGACCTCTGCTGGGGTCTTCCAGCCGAGGGTCTTGCGTGGGCGGTTGTTGAGTGCGAGGGCGACGGCTGCGAGGTCCTCGGCGGACCACCGGGACAGGTCTGTGCCCTTGGGGAAGTACTGGCGGAGCAGCCCGTTCGTGTTCTCGTTCGTGGGTCGCTGCCAGGGTGAGTGTGGGTCGGCGAAGAACACCTTCGTCCCGGTCGCGAGGGTGAACTGGGCGTGTCCGGCAAGTTCCTTGCCACGGTCCCAGGTAAGGGTCTTGCGTAGCTGGTCGGGGAGCGTGGTCATCGAGGTCGTCAGGGCCGCGTTCATCGCGACGGCGCCGTAGCCGCCCAGGGAAGGGCCGTTCTTCACGGGTGGGTTCTCGCCCCAGCCCTCCAACCGAGGCAGGTGCACCAGGACCGTGGATCGGCTGCTGCGCTCCACGAGCGTGCCGATCGCGGACCGGTCGGTGCCGATGATCAGGTCTCCTTCCCAGTGCCCGGGAACGGCTCGGTCCTCGGCCTCGGCAGGCCGCCGGCTGATCACCACGTCCGCGGTGACGTGCCCTTGCGGCTTGTTCTGTGACCGTGCCCGAGGCTCGCGCAGTGCGCGACCGGTGCGCAGGCAGGCGACCAGCTCACGCTTCAGGGCGCCGCGGCCCTGAATGTACAGCGACTGGTAGATCGCCTCGTGGCTGATGCGCATGGACTCATCATCGGGGAAGTCCAACCACAGACGGTTGCTGATCTTCTCCGGGCTCCAAGCCGTGGCCCAAGGGCGATCTGCTCTCCGGGGCTTGTTCCGGCCGGCCCACGAGGTGCGCGGCCCCGCCAAGACCGTGCCGTCCGGACGCACGAGCTGACCTGCGAGACGTTCCTGCACGTATTCCCGAAGCCGTGGGTTGTTCACCAGCTTCGCCTTCTTCGGACGCTTGGCTGCGATCTCGGCCTTCCACTGCGCGGTCGAGGCCCGATACCCCGGGTTCGTCGAGCGGGTGGCCGCGTTACGTCGCAGCTCTCGAGAGATCGTCGAGGCATCACGCCCGATCCGGCGACCGATCTCCCGTGGGCCGTGCCCCTGGGCCCGCAGGATCGCGATCTCCTCCCGCTCGGTGAACGACAGATGCCGGCCCGTCGGCTCGGCCAAACTCATCGGCGGCATGCCGCCACCTTGACGGAACCAGCGGCCCCCGATGACCTCGGACACGCCGACAGCCTTCGCGGCCTGGACCGTCCCTAACCCGTCGCCGATCCGCCGCCAGAACTCGCGCTCAACCCGCCGCGGGAAACCCCACCTGCCCGGCGAACGCATTTTCGGACGCTGCGCACGATCCGCAGCCTGCTGCCTCCTTGCCATCGAGCACCTCCGTATCGAGGTGTTGCGACGACCAGTTGAATCCGCCCGTGGCCCTACGGTCCGTGTGGAAGATTGGCCGCTCGGACTCCACCTCCCGCCAGATCGTCTCCTTCCCACCCCGGGTGGTCACCGCCATCCGGATCGCCGCCCACGCCAGCTCAGCGTCCGGGTACCGCGACGTCGCCGCCCCGAGCAACCGACGGGAGTACAGGTCGATCACGGTGGCCAAGTACAGCTTCCCGGCCGCCGAGGGAGTCTCCGTGACGTCGCCCACCCACTCACGTTCGGCCGGTCCGCGGTGAAGTTCCGGCGCAGCAGGTCCGGGAACGGACGCTTCGTCCTGTCCTGCTCGTAAACTCGTTCCTGCGTCTGATCTGGCGGGCCACCAACCCCCAGCGGAGCATCGACTCCGCCACCGTCTTCAGCGCGAGAACGCACAACTGGACGTGGGCGCGGATGCGATCTTCGCGGTGGTGGAACACCGGGCGCAACCCGAGGTGGCTCTTCATGTCCCGCCACGCCACCCGTTCTCCACGGCCAGGAGCTGCTTGTACGCCGCGGCAAGATCCTCCGCGCTCGACGTCGGGTCCGAGGTGCGGAGCAACCACTTCCCGTCCAGGTGCGACTCGGCCGTGATGGCCTTGTGGTCGAAGCTCAGCCCGGAGTTCCGCAGCTGGTAGGCAAGCGGATTCGGGGTTTTCGTTGGACTAGCGCGGGAAAGTGCCCGTCACGGCCGCGGTAGGCGTGTTACTAC
>RZYE01000216.1 GCA_009930425.1 Actinomycetota bacterium
CTTCTTGGTGCGGCGGACGACCTTGCCGTAGACCGGGTGCTTCACCCTGTCCTCGAGTTCGACGACGATGGTCTTGTCCATCTTGTCCGACACGACGTAACCGGAGCGCGACTTGCGCTCGTTCCGGACCGTCGTCTGCGTTTCGTTGGTGCTCACTTCTTCTTCGCTGCCTTCTCGTTGCTCGGAGCGCTGCGGATGCCCAGCTCACGCTCGCGCACGATGGTGTAGATGCGGGCAATGTCCTTGCGGACGGCCTTGAGCCGACCATGGTCCTCGAGCTGCCCGGTCGCGTGGGAGAACCGGAGGTTGAACAGCTCCGCCTTCGCCTTGGCGAGTTCCGCTGCGAGCTTCTCGTTGTCCATGGTGTCCAGGTCCTTGGGGGCGAGGCCCTTCGAGCCGACTGCCATCAGATCTCACCACCTTCGCGACTGATGAAACGGGTCTTCATTGGGAGCTTGTGCATGGCGCGGGTCATGGCCTCGCGGGCGAGCGGCTCCGGGACGCCTCCGAGCTCGAACAACACCCGGCCGGGCTTCACGTTGGCAACCCACCACTCCGGCGAGCCCTTGCCGGAACCCATGCGGGTCTCGGCCGGCTTCTTCGTGAGCGGTCGGTCGGGGAAGATGTTGATCCACACCTTCCCGCCTCGCTTGACGTGACGTGTCATGGCGATACGGGCGGCCTCGATCTGCCGGTTGGTGACGTACGCGGGCTCGAGGGCCTGGATGCCGAACTCACCGAAGGCGATCGTGGTTCCACCCTTGGCAGCTCCCGACCGCTTGGGGTGGTGCTGCTTCCGGTGCTTGGTACGACGAGGGATAAGCATCGCTCAGGCCTCCGTTGGGGTTTCCTCGGCTGCGGGAGCTTCCGCCGCCGGGGTGTCGGTGGTGCTGTCCTCACGGCGAGGACGGCGGCTGGTGGCGCCGCGCCGCTCGGGACGCCGGCCGCGAGGAGCCTGGTCGGCCTGCTCGCGCGCGAACTCCTTCTCGGTGACGTCGCCCTTGTAGATCCACACCTTGACGCCGATGCGCCCGAAGGTGGTACGTGCCTCGTGGAAGCCGTAGTCGATGTTCGCGCGCAGCGTGTGCAGCGGCACGCGTCCCTCCCGGTAGAACTCGGAGCGGGACATCTCCGCCCCGCCGAGGCGGCCGGAGCACTGGACCCGGATGCCCTTGGCGCCGGCCCGCTGCGCGGACTGCATGCCCTTCCGCATGGCGCGCCGGAACGAGACCCGCGACGCGAGTTGCTCGGCGATGCCCTGGGCGACGAGCTGGGCATCGATCTCGGGGTTCTTGACCTCGAGGATGTTCAGCTGGACCTGCTTTCCGGTCAGCTTCTCCAGCTGGCCGCGAAGCCTGTCCGCCTCGGCACCCCGACGGCCGATGACGATGCCGGGCCGCGCGGTGTGCAGGTCGACGCGCACGCGGTCACGGGTGCGTTCGATGTCCACCTTGGCGATCCCCGCCCGCTCGAGAGTCTCGCTCATGAGCTTGCGGATGGCGACGTCCTCGCGAACGTAGTCGCGGTAGCGCTGGCCCTCCTTGGTGGAGTCTGCGAACCACCGCGACCGGTGGTCGGTGGTGATTCCGAGTCGGAACCCGGTCGGGTTGACCTTCTGTCCCACTAGCGGGTCCTCTCCTTCGATGCTGTCTTGGTGCGCTCCCCGACGACGACCGTGATGTGGCTCGTCCTCTTGAGGATGCGCCCGGCGCGGCCCTGGGCGCGCGGCCGGAAGCGCTTCATGGTGGGTCCTTCATCCACGTAGGCCTCGAGGACCACGAGCCTGTCCTCGTCGAACCGCTCAGAGGCCTGCTCAGCCTTGACCCGTGCGTTCGCGATCGCGCTCTCGATCACCTTCCGGACCGGCTCTGCCGCCGCCTGCGGCGCGAACCTCAGGGTGGTGATGGCCTCACCGGCCCCCTTGCCGCGGACGACATCGACGACGCGACGCGCCTTCTGGGGCGTGAGGCGGACATACCGCGCCTGCGCCTTGGCTTCCATCGTTTCCTGCCTTCTCTCTTCCAGCTGCGCCGGCCGCATCAGCGGCGGCGCGCCTTCCGGTCGTCCTTGTCGTGGCCGCGGTAGGTGCGGGTGGGGGCGAACTCGCCCAGCTTGTGGCCCACCATCGACTCGGTGACGAACACCGGGACGTGCTTGCGGCCGTCGTGCACGGCGAAGGTGTGGCCCAGGAAGTCGGGGGTGATGACCGACCGGCGGGACCAGGTCTTGATGACGCTCTTGGTGCCCTTCTCGTTCTGGGCGTCCACCTTCTTCTGGAGGTGGTCGTCCACGAAGGGGCCCTTCTTCAGACTGCGTGGCATCTTCTCTCGCTCCCTATCAGCGCTTCTTGCCGCTGCGGCGGCGGCGAACGATCATCTTGTCGCTGGGCTTGTTGGCATGACGCGTCCTGCCCTCGGGCTGGCCCCAGGGGCTCACCGGGTTGCGGCCACCGGACGTCTTGCCCTCGCCACCGCCGTGGGGGTGGTCCACGGGGTTCATCGCGACGCCACGAACGGTCGGGCGCTTGCCCTTCCAGCGCATGCGGCCCGCCTTGCCCCAGTTGATGTTGGACTGCTCGGCGTTGCCGACCTCCCCGATCGAGGCCCGGCAGCGGGCGTCGACATTCCGGATCTCGCCGGAGGGCATGCGCAGCTGCGCGAACCGCCCCTCCTTCGCGACGAGCTGCACGGAGGCGCCGGCGCTTCGCGCGATCTTCGCGCCGCCGCCGGGGCGGAGCTCGATCGCGTGGATCACGGTACCGGTCGGGATGTTGCGCAGCGGGAGGTTGTTCCCGGGCTTGATGTCGGCACCGGGGCCGGCCTCGACGCGGTCGCCCTGCTTCAGGTTGTTCGGCGCGATGATGTAGCGCTTCTCGCCGTCGGCGTAGTGCAGGAGCGCGATGCGCGCCGTGCGGTTCGGGTCATATTCGATGTGCGCGACCTTCGCGGGAACGCCATCCTTGTCGTGGCGGCGGAAGTCGATCACGCGGTAGGCACGCTTGTGGCCCCCGCCCTTGTGGCGCGTGGTGATGCGGCCGGCCGCGTTGCGACCACCGCTCTTCGGCAACGGCCGGACCAGCGACTTCTCAGGGGTGGACCGGGTGATCTCTGCGAAGTCGGCGACGGAGGAGCCTCGCCGGCCCGGGGTCGTCGGCTTGTACTTGCGGATGCCCATCAGGAAGCCACCTCACCAAAGATGTCGATGGTCTGGCCCGCACGGAGGGTCACGATGGCACGCTTGGTGTCCTTGCGCTTGCCCAGGCCCGCACGGGTGCGGCGGGTCTTGCCGATGCGGGAGACCGTGTTCACGGCTTCGACCTTCACGTCGAAGATCTTCTCGATCGCGTTCTTGATCTCGGTCTTGTTCGAGCGTGGGTCCACGATGAAGGTGTACTTGCCCTCGTCGATCAGGTTGTAGCTCTTCTCCGAGACGACCGGGGCAAGGATGATGTCCCGGGGGTTCTTGGATGGTTCGATGCTCATTCTTCCTCCTCGTTTCCACCGAGGAACGCCGCGAGGGCGCCGGAGGTGAACACGACGTCGTCGTTCACGAGGACGTCGTAGGTGTTCAGCTGGTC
>RZYE01000217.1 GCA_009930425.1 Actinomycetota bacterium
CCGGGACCAGACCGCCCGCCGGTGCGGTCCGGAGAGACACGACCCCCGGCCGTCACCCGCGGCTGGCGGATACGGCGCGTTGCCTGGCGGGACCTGCCCAACCGCGCGACGGTGCGAGCTCTACTGGAGTGAAGCCTGGGTACGGACGGCTGGGGTGAGAGCAGCAGCTGTGAACGTGGCTGCAGTTGTGGCGCGGGTGGCAGCACCGCAGTGCTCAGCCGAGGCTGGGATCCCGGATCGCGGCAAGGAACAGGGTGAGGTTGGTGTCGGCGTGCGCCACGCGGACGAGGAACGGGCGGTCGAAGTTCACCTCCACGATCTCCGTGGGCGCGGCGCTGCCGGCCACACCGATCTCCGTCACTGCGGCTGCCACCGTGCCCTCCTCGTGCAGCTTGAGGAGTGCCTGCTGCACTGCTTGGCTCACGTACAGCTCTTCGGCCGTGGTGATGCCGGAGAGGTCCGGGCTGTCGAGCAGCTCACCCAGTCCCAGTTCCTTCAGCGCAGGCGTCAGGTCGAGCATCCGGGCGCTCAGGTCCAGCACCGGGAGGCTGACCACCACGAGCGGTCCGTCAGGAGTCGCCGGTTCGGCGGTCCAGAGCCGAGCGAGCGTGGCCGGGTCCGCACCGGAGGGATCGGTGCCCTCCGGCGGGAGGACGAGGTCCGCCACGAAGCCCTCGACGTAGGGCATGCGCACCGATGTCCAGCCCCCCATCTCCGTGACCGTCCACGCCCACCCCGAACTTCCCCGCATGGTCTCCACGGACACCGTTCCACCCGGCGCCTCGAACGGGCTCTCGCCGGTGAGTCCTGGGTCGAAGGGCTGCAGCCATCGGGCCGCCAATACCATCGCGTCCTGCAGCACGAGGCGCAGGTCCGGATCGGGCTCGATCGCGGACTCCGGAACGAGCCCGCCGGTCTCCCGGTCCACCCACTCGTCGAGGACCTGCTTCGCGGCCTGATCGCCGAGGTCGACCGTCTCGATACCTGCATCGAAGCGACGTGCAAGCATGTCGAGATAGGCGTCCTCCGGGACGAGTTGGTCGTCGAGGACCACGCGGTCGGCCAGATGCAGCAGTGGAGTCTCGGGGAGTTCGTCCTGCGCGGCGAGGGCAGGGTCGCCGTCGTACTCGAGCAGGGCGCCACGCAACGCCGCCACGGCGTCAGCCCGCGCCTCGGCAGGCGCGCCGAGGGCGGAGTCGAAGGCCGAGGCCGTCCCACCCCGGGCGCCAGCAGCCAGCATCGACAGCGCCACGTACGCGCTGAACGGCGAGACCACCGTGTTGCCCTCCCAGCCGGCGGCCTCACCGCCGGTCCTCAGCATCGTGAGGCCCAGGGCGTCGTTGGCCGCGATGACCCCCGGGAGCTCCAGGGCCGAACCCAGGGAGACCGGCTCGTAGGCAATCTCGGAGCGGTACTGCGTGGTCCCGGTCGGGGCCGCGGAACAGGCGGCAAGCACCACGGCAGCACCGGTGGCGGTCGCGATGCGGATGAGTTCGGGCAGTTGTATCCCCATGACCAGTAAGTGTGTCAACTGGACCTGTTCTTGCGATGGACGCTCGGCGACTCGGCTACCGCCGCGACCGGGTGAGCAGCGGCGCGAGTACCACGAGGCCGGCGGCGGACATCACGTGCCATACCGCATGGCCCTGGAGCAGGCTCTCAGGGTCACACAGTGGCCCTCCACTGACCGAGAGCCGGCCGATGACGCCCCCCACGGCGAGCAGCCCCAGCGCCAGGAGGATCCTGCGCCGCGAGGCCGGATGACGGCGCGCACGCATGAGGGTGAGTCCGATCGCCGCCACGGCCATTCCCACCTGGACGAGGTCGGCGGACACTGGCGCCAGCAGGATCACCGGCACGAGCGCCCCGGTGGGCACCGCCCACCACCACCAACGGCGCGGCTGTGCGGTGAGGTGGGCTGCGGCGTCGGCGGCCACGAAGGCGAGGGTGCCGGCGAGGGGGAGGTCATGGATGAGATCCGCGAACGGGGGGTTCGGCCCGTGCTGGACGAAGGACCCCACCCCGATGCCCGCGACCAGCACTGCGTACGGCAGCGGTGCGGGCCGGGCCAGCAGCGCGGCCACGATGTAGATCAGGGAGGAGATCGCCGCGATGGGCTCCTGCAGGAAGCCGTCGAGGTACGGCTCGCAGCCCGGCCCGGTCACCGCGGGTCCCATGCGTACCAGCGGCAGGGCGTTCCGCCGGCCGGGCCACCGTGGTGGACTGAGTCGCCGATGTGGCGCCACCCAAGCCGCTCGTACAACCGGATGGCGCTTCGATCCTTCACCATGACGTCGAGGACGAGCGGAAGTCCCCGCACCCGCGCATGCGCCATCGCAGCTTCGACGAGCCGGCGGCCGGCACCCGCACCCCGGGCCTCCGGCGCGACGAACAGGCGGCACAGTAAGCCGAACGGTTTGCCCTCCAAGCCGGGCGCGAGGCGGCCCACCTCCCCGCGATCGCCGATGGACGGGTCGGTCAACGCCACGTGCCCCACGACGGCGTGGCCCTCGCCAACGCCGTCAGCGTGGCCCTCGCCCACGCCGGCAGCGGTGTCCTCGCCCCCGCCGTCACCGGTGTCCTCGCCCTCGATCTCGGCCACCCACGCCGCCACGAGCCGATCGGGGTGGAGCCGGGCATGCGGATCTGCGACGCCCTCCACCGGGTACCCGTCAACGCCGTGGACCCTGACGAGGATTGCGGCGCACCGGTCGAGGTCCGCGTCGGTGCGGGGCCGCACCGTCACCTGCACCTGCCGTGCGCCCATGGGCCCCGTCACCGCTGCCGCCACTGCCTCCCTCACGCCACCCACGGTAGTTGGCCCGGGCGTGCGGGCGCGAGGCCCGTGCGATTCAGTTCGAGGGGGCGGACGAAGTCGGCCCGGGCGTGCGGGCGAGAGGCCCGGCAGGTCACGCGCCAGCCCGGATCCGTTCGATCAGCCGCACCACCTCGAGGGCGTCCTCGGGATCCACGGGGATTGGGCCCTCCCCGCGGATGGCGCGGGCGAGCAGCCGGAAGAACTCCCCGTACGAGCCCCGCTCCGGTTCGATCGAGTGGACCGCGTCCCTGGTGATGATCCTGCCCCACTCCTCGCGGGACTCCCGGCCGAATTCCGGGTGGGTGGGCAGCACGCCTGCCTCGATGTCCGATGCCTGGGGATCGAGTCCCCACTTCTCGTAGGTGGCAGCGGTTCCCACCACCCGGAATCGAGGGACCGGCATGTTGGGCAGCGGGTCCATCGTCAGGTGCGAACGGATGCCGGAGGTGTGGCGGAGCAGGACGTGGACCTCGTCGTCGACCCGCCCGCTCTCGCCTGCCGCCGGCCCGCCTGTCGCCTCCTCGACGGGACCGAAGAGTTGGATCGCCTGGTCGATCAGGTGGGTGCCGAGGTCGGCGAGCATCTCGCCGCTCCGCGTGACCGGGCGCTCTGCGCCCCACGACGACACGCCGGACGGCCTCCACCAGTCGAAGTGGGCCGCGAACTCGCGGACGTCTCCCAGCGCGCCGCTCCGGATGACGCGCTTGACGGTCAGGAAGTCGGAGTCCCAGCGGCGGTGGTGGTACACGGTGAGCAG
>RZYE01000218.1 GCA_009930425.1 Actinomycetota bacterium
ACGATCGCCTCCCTCGTCCTCGGCGAGACGCTCCCGGGGACGCCGGGCGTGCCGATGGAGCGAACGGAGGCCGCGCCGTCGGACCACCTGTTCCGGCTCGTGGACATCTCGGACCACTCGCTCGCGATCCGGCCGCTGGTGCCGGGGTTCTTCTCCTTCCTGGTGCTCGTCAACCTGCTGCTCTACGGGGCGGCGGCGCTCGGCCTGAACCGGGCCTTCCTGGCGCGGCTGCAGGCCGGCGCGCGTCGGCTCGCCCCGCTGGGCCGCGCGCTGCTGCGCCCGGACGGCACGATGACGCTGCTGCGGGTGCTGCGCAACGTCGGCGTGGCCGTGGCCGCGATCCCCGTGGCGAGCTACCTCGCGAACCTGCTGCCGTGGTGGCGGGCCGGCAACCCCGGCCTCACGCTGTGGGCCGCGTTGCTGGCCATCGCCCTGGCGATCGCGCTCGTGGCGCTCACCGGCCCCTGGCGCCGGCACCTGATCGCCCCCCTCGCCATCGTGGCGGGCCTGACCTTCACGGTCCTCATCGTGGACGTGCTGACCGGCGCCACCTTGCAGGTCTCGGCGCTGATGGGCGTCCAACCGCAGGTGGGGGGCCGGTTCTACGGCTTCAACAACTCGTCCTTCGCACTGCTCGCCTCGTCCTCGATCCTCGTGGCCATGAGCGTCGCGGAGCCGCTGGTGCAGCGCGGCCACCGCTGGATCGCCGCCGGCCTGATCGCCCTCCTCGGTGCCACCGCAACGGTGATGGACGGGCACCCCTCGATCGGGGCGGACTTCGGCGGGCCCCCGGCGCTCATCCCCGCTTTCACGATCCTCGTCCTCCTCACCCTCGCGATGCGGATCACCTGGAAGCGGCTGGCCCTGGTCCTCGGCGTCTCGGCACTGCTGGCCGTCAGCTTCTCCGTCCTGGACTGGCTCCGCCCCGCCGAGGAGCGCAGCCACCTCGGCAACTTCATCGAGACCGTCCTCGACGGTGGCCTCGTCAGCGTCATCACCCGCAAGGCCGGGCAGAACCTCACCAACCTCTTCGGGTCCACCCTCACCCTCATGGCGCTCGCCGGGGTGGTGGTGCTCGTGGTGGTGATCGCGCGGCCACTGGGCCGGAGCGGGTCCGGCGACGACGAACGGCTCACCCGGGCCAAGGCCCTCTCCGGCTACGACTGGCTCCGCCCCCGCGCCACCGCCCGCCTGCTCACCCGGGACGCGGTCATGCTCAAGCCGGGCGTGACGGCACTGGCCACGGCGTGGGTGATCGGCTTCGCCGTCAACGACTCGGGCGTCGTCGTCCCGGCGATCGGCATGTCGCTGGCGGTGCCGCTGCTGATCGCGGTGGTCGCGGAGTGGCTCATCCGGGTGCGGGTGGTGCACCGCGGGGACGGCGACGTGATCGCGGCCAACGCCGTCGCCTCGCCTCCGGCGTGACCGACTATCAGGTGTAGTCCACCCGGTACGGCTGGCCGGCTGCCTGCCCGGACGCCGCCTCCGCGATGATCTCGCGGGGCACGCGCACGCCCCGCAACCGCCGGGTGGTCACCGCGTAGAGCACGTCGCGGTACTGGCCGGCGCGGTGCACCTGACCGGCGAAGTCGTTGGAGGTGGCGCGGTGACGGAGGTTCACGGGGATCTCCTGCACGGCGTAGCCGGCGGTGAGGACATCGATGGTCATCCCCGTCTCCACGCCCCAGCCGCGGGAGAGGGGGAGGGCGGCATTGAACGCCTCGCGGGTGATGCAGCGCTGCCCGCTGAGCGGCTGGGTGGGCGCCCACCCGGTGGCCTTCTGGATCGCGGAGCGCGCGAGACCGGTCACGAACCCGTGGCCGCCGGCGCCCTCCTGCCGCGGGAGCGCCGCGATCGCGAGGTCGACCCTGCCCGACGCGACGGGTTCCACCAGCGCCCCGCACGCGGTGGCGGTCTCGCCGAGGTCCGCGTCGATGAACAGGAGGAGGCGGGGCTCGCGGCCCTCGATGTCCCGCATCGCCACCACCGAACCGCCGGTCTCCATCGCCGAGGCCTTGCCCCGGTTGACCGAGTGGCGCACGACGACGGCGCCCGCCGCCCGGGCGACGTGCTGGGTGTCGTCCTCCGAGCCGTCGTCGACGACGAGGACCAGGTTGACCCGTGGAATCGCCCGGCAGGCTCGGACGGTGGCCGCGATGGTGTCAGCTTCGTCCTTGGCCGGAATCACCACAGCGACCCTTGTTGCCTCACTCACAGGACAACCCTATCCTTTGCTCCCCCTTCTGGTGCGGTGGTACCCAGTGCCTGCTCAGCGACCCGGTCCCTGCTCAGCGACCCGGTCCCTGCTCAGCGACCCGATGCCCTCAGCGGAGGCTGACCTGGCGGGCGATGAGTCCCGCGCGGGCACGCCGCTCATCCGCGTCGAGCGGCCCGTCCACCGCGAGTGCCTCCTGGAGGCGCCCCTCGAAGTCCCGGCACGCCCCGGTCAGCTCGTCCGCCTCGGTACCCGGGTTGAGCTCCCACACGGGAACGAGCACGCCACACGTCCGGAAGGCGCCGATCAGCCGCGCACCGTCCTCGAGATCGGTCTGGCGCTTCGACTGGAGCCGGGCGAGCGCATCGAGGAGGTCGTACTCCGGTTCCGGGCGGATCCACCGGAGGAACTCCTTGCCCATCCGGGTCCAGTACGCGGAGGTGACACCGGGGACGGCCTCCATCGGGACGGCATTCCCCGCCGCGGCGTCCAGCGCCTCCTCGAGCTCGGCGGTCCGCTCGGTGGCGGGGTCCACCCAGTACTCGAAGCCCTGGTGGACGGTCACGGTCAGCGGCTCACCGGCAGGGATGAGGTCCTGCAGGCGGGTCCCCGGCTCCGGCAGCTCCGACAGGTAGAGCGGCCTGCCCGGCTCCAGCTCGAGGGCCTTGGTGTAGGCGTGGGCGATGTCGCGCGAGGCGTCCCCGGAGCGCATCCTGGTCTGGAACGCCACCACCACGGTGCCGTCCTCGCGGCGCAGCGCCGGCAGCTGGTCCGGCAGGAGCGTCACGAACAGGACCGGAGTGCCGTCGATGTCCAGCTCGGCCGACGCGGACGGCAGGATCTCCCGCATCGCGACCAGGTCCGTCTCGGCGGGCAGCCCCTCGAACGGCCGCTCGACGAACGGCACCTCCCGGCGCTTCGGCTTCGCGTTCTCGGGCGTGGCATGACGGCGTGACTTCTTTCCCATGGTGTCCAAGGGTAGTGGCGGGCGCCTCCCCCTGCCGTCCGCGCGCGCAATCCTGCTCCCCCTCCCCAACTGCGCCCGCAGTCCTGACCCACCTCCCCTCCGGTCCCCCAAGTGCGTACGCAATCTTGACCCGCTTCCCCAAGTGCGTACGCAATCTTGACCCGCTTCCCCAACTGCGTACGCAGAACGTTCCGGCGGGTTGTATACCGCCCGCAGGAACGTCCCAGACCCGCAGCATCGTCCTGCGTACGCTCTTGGAGATCGGACCGAGCCCCACGAGGTCCGCAGGATCATCCTGCGTACGCTCTTGTGGCGCGGGAGTCAGGCGCCAATCCCAACAGCGTGCGCAAGATCGTCCTGCGTACGCAGTTGGGGAAAGGGCCCGCG
>RZYE01000219.1 GCA_009930425.1 Actinomycetota bacterium
CGGCATCGCCGGCCGCTCCGCCCCCAGGATTCGAACCCGAACCAAAGGCACCAAAGGCCTCTGTGCTGCCATTACACCAGGGCGGACCGCGCCCGAGCGGGCACTCGGCGCACCTCCATCTTGCCAGAGACAGGATGTGATGGCAGGTGCCGGTTCCCGGCTGCTGCCAGACTGGTGGGGTGCCCCCGATGACCATCGTGCTCACCGCCCTCGTGCTGGGCGGGGCGGCGGTGGTGCTCACCGAGTGGATGCGGAAGGTGGCCGCCGAGGATTCCTGGTGGCTGGGGATCGGCCTGCACGTGTTGCTGGCCGGGGTCGGCGGGGCCGGGGCCGCGGCGCTGGCCCGGAACGAGCTGGAACTTGTGGCGTTCGGGGGGCTGGCGCTGGCGTTGGCGTTGTTGGCGGTCATCGACCTCGCGACCTTTCGTCTGCCAGACGTCATCACCGGTCCGACGTACCTGCTCTTCTACGGCGCGCTGGTGGGTGCCGCCGCGACGACTGGTGCGTGGGGTCAGCTGGGACGAGCGGCCCTCGGAGGGTTGGTGTTGTTGGTGGTCTACTTCGTGCTGGCGTTCATCAACCCAGCCGGGCTGGGACTCGGGGACGTGAAGCTGGCCGGGATCCTCGGCGGATTCCTCGGCTGGTTCGGGTGGATCCACGTGATGTCCGGCACGCTGGCCGCGTTCCTGCTCAGCGGGCTTGTTGCCATCGCGCTGCTTGTGACGCGGCGCGCGACCCTCAAGACGGAGTTCCCCTTCGGGCCGTGGATGATCGCGGGAGCTGGGGTCGGAGTGCTGTGGGCCGGTGGTCCGACGTGACGCTCGGGAAGAGGCCGGATCACTGCTGCTCGTGACGAAAGCGAACGAGGAGACGCCCCACCCCGCATGCGACGATGGAACCATGTCCGACTCCAAACGTGCCTCCCGCATGACCGGCTCCCAGCGCCGGGAGCAGCTCCTATCGGTCGGGCGGGAACTCTTCGCGGAGAAGGGCTTCGAGGGCACATCCGTCGAGGAGATCGCCGCCCGCGCCAAGGTCTCCAAGCCCGTGGTCTACGAGCACTTCGGCGGCAAGGAGGGCATGTACGCGGTAATCGTTGACCGTGAGGTCCAGCGCCTCACCGCCGCGATCACCGGAGCACTGGACCTGGGTGGCCACCCTCGCCAAGTGCTCGAGCGCACCACTCTCGCCCTCCTCGACTACATCGAGGAGCACACCCCCGGCTTCCGCATCCTCGTGCGGGACTCCCCCGTCGCCCAGGCCACTGGCACCTTCTCCTCCCTCATCGGGGACGTCGCCACCCAGGTCGAGCACCTCCTCGGCAACGAGTTCAAGCGCTCCGGCTTCTCCGCCTCCGCCGCCCCCCTCTACGCCCAGATGCTCGTCGGCATGATCGCGCTGACCGGCCAGTGGTGGCTGGACTCCCGCTCGCCCAAGAAGGACGACGTTGCCGCCCACCTCGTCAACCTCGCCTGGAACGGCCTCCACGGCCTGGAGAAGAAGCCCACCCTCACCACCAACCGGAAGGACTCATGAAGAACCTCGAACTCCTCGGCCTCAGCAAGTCGTTCGGCACCATTCGCGCCCTCCGCGACATGTCCCTTACCGTGCGGGAGGGGGAGATCTACGGCTTCGTGGGCTCCAACGGCGCCGGCAAGACCACCGCCATGCGCATCACGCTGGGCGTCCTCTCCCCCGACTCCGGTGAGGTCCGCTACGCCGGCCGTCCCCTCGACCAGGAGGTCCGCGCGCGGGTCGGCTACATGCCCGAGGAGCGCGGCCTCTACCCCCGCATGAAGGTGGGGCCCCAGCTCACCTACCTCGCCCAACTCCACGGCCTCTCCCCCGCGGACGCCGGCGACGCCATGCTCCGTTGGACCGACCGCCTCGGCATCGCCGCCCGCCGCACCGACGAGGTCATGAAGCTCTCCCTCGGCAACCAGCAGCGCGTCCAGCTCGCCGCCGCCCTCGTCCACTCCCCCGAGATCCTCGTGCTCGACGAACCCTTCTCCGGCCTCGATCCCGTGGCCGTGGACGTCATGTCCCAGGTGCTGCGCGACCAGGCCGACCGCGGCGTCCCCGTCATCTTCTCCTCCCACCAGCTCGACCTCGTCGAACGCCTCTGCGACAGAGTCGGCATCATCAAGGACGGCGCCATGGTCGCCGAGGGCACCATCGACGGACTCCGCACTACCGACCGACATCGCCTTCTCATCCGCCTCGACGGCGCGACGGCAGGCTGGGCGGCCGGCCTGCCCGGTGTCACACTCATCGACGACGCCGGTGCCGCCGTCGTCGTCGAGGTCGCCTCCGGGGACGTGGCGGCCGAGCAGGCGGTGCTCCGCGCCGCCACCGCGGCGGGGACGGTGCGGGAGTTCTCCCCCGTGCGCCCACACCTCGCGGACCTGTTCCGTGGAGTGGTGACGGAGGAGGCGGCATGAGGCGAATCTGGCTCGTCACCGTCCGGGAGGTCCGCGCAGCCTTCGCCAAGCGCGCGTTCGTGATCGCCACGGCCCTGATGCTCGTGCTCATCGTGGCCGGATCGTTCGTGGTGGACTACTTCGTCAGCAGGGAGATGGAGGAGGGCACCACCCAACAGGTTGGCCTCACGAGCGACCTCGCTGAGATGGAGCCCGCCCTCGTTGCTGCCGGTCAGGCCCTCGGCGTGGACATCGAGACCAGCACCGTGGCGGACAGGCCAGCCGCGGAGGCTGCGCTGGAGGCCGAGGAGATCGACGCCTTCCTCTCGGGCGAGCCCGGTGACCTGGACCTGCTGTTCCAGTCGGGCTCGGACCAGTCGATCGTGCAGGCCGTGACGTCGGCGGCGCAGACGACTGCCCTCAGTGACCAGATCACCGCGCTGGGGGGCGATCCCGGTGCTGTGGCGGCCGCCGTGCAGTCCTCCGCGCCCACCCTGAGCTTCATCGAGGACCCCGCAGCGATGGAGGGGCCGCAGTACTTCATCGCCGTGGTGATGGTGGCGCTGCTGTTCTTCGCGCTCGTGAACTCCGGCTCGCAGATCGCGATCGGTGTGGTGGAGGAGAAGGCCTCTCGCGTGGTGGAAATCCTGCTCGCCACGCTGCGGCCTACCGAGCTGTTCGCGGGAAAGGTGCTCGGCAACGGGATCGTCGGGCTGATGCAGGTGGTGCTCTACGCGGGGGCGTTCGGTGTGGCGGCCTCCGTGACCGGCATGTTCGAGGGATTCGACATCAACCTCACCGGCCAAATTGCGTGGCTCTTCGTGTGGTTCCTGCTCGGCTTCACGCTGTATGCCGTGCTGTGGGGCTCGCTCGCCTCGCTGGTCTCGCGGCAGGAGGACATCGGCTCGATCACGGCGCCCGTCACGCTCCTGATGCTGGTGCCGTTCTACACGGCGATGTTCGCGGTGCCGACCAACCCGGACGGCTTCGCGGTCCGCGTGCTCTCGCAGGTCCCGTTCTTCTCGCCGTTCGTGATGCCCTTCCGGAGTGCCTTCACGGATGTGCCCCTGCTCGAGATGCTCTCCGCGGTGGCGTTCTCCCTGGTGTTGATCCCGCTGTTCGTG
>RZYE01000220.1 GCA_009930425.1 Actinomycetota bacterium
GGAGCACGTCGAACTCGGCTATGCGACGACGGCGTTCCGCGCCCAGGGCGCCACCGTGGACACCGCCCACGCGATCGTCACGGGACCCGGCATGACCCGGGAAGTCCTCTACGTCATGCTCACCCGCGCCCGTGAGGCCAACACCGCCTACGTGTGCACCGACCGCCCCGTCGAGCCCCTCCCCGGATTCGAGGACCAGCCCACCACCGCCCGTAGTGTGCTCACCGCGGTGATGGGGAACGTCGGCGCCGCGGTCTCCGCCCACGAGACCGCCGACCTCGAGCGCGAGCAGGTCACCTCGATCCGCACCCTGGCTGCGGAGTACGAAACCCTCGCACACCACGCCCAGACACCCCACTGGACCGCGATGCTCACCCGCGCCGGACTCGCCCCCACCCAGCTCGACCAGATCACCGGGTCGCCGGCGTTCGGTGCACTGTCCACCGCACTGCGCCGAGTTGAAGCCCAAGGCCTGAACCTCGAGGCCGCCCTGCCGCGTCTCATCGAACACGCCGACGCCGGCACCGTCGACCTCGCGTCGGTACTGCATCAGCGGATCGAACGCTGGGCCGACATGTCCGGCGGTGGCAACAGTCGGAGTCCCGAGGGCTTCATCCTCGGACTGCTCCCCGCTGCGGCCGCCGAAGACCCCGAGATGGCGACCGCTCTCAGTGAGCGCGTCCGCCTCATGGAACAGCGAGCCGATGAACTCCTCGACCGCGCCCGCATCACCAACGCCCCCTGGCTGGCCCAGCTCGGACCTGAACCAACCGACCCGCAGGACGCCGCCGCCTGGAGGGCCCGGGCGAGAACCGTCGTCACCTACCGCGAACGCCACCAGATCACCGACCCCTGGTCCGCCCTCGGCGCGGCAGACGGTGGGAACGCCCAACAGCGCCGTGAGGAAGCCATCGCGGCGCGCTCGATGGCGCCGGCAGCGCCGCGGCCAGCGGAGCCTCCCAGACGTACGACTGGTGTTCCCGCGCCTGCCTCGCACCTCGACCCGATTGGACGGTGAGACGTGATCACAAAGCCATCTTCTCGCGACCTCCGACAGGTGCTCCTTGCCGCCGCACCACCGCTGTTGATCTTCGGCGCACTCCTCGCGGTCGGAGAACTGAGCCTCCTCGGCGCCCGCACTGCAACCTTCGAAACCTCACGTCTCGTGGCGGCCGTTGTGGCCGGGGCATGGCTGACCGTCACGACAGGGATGACGGTCCATCGGACGAGGCGTGACGCGCACGCTCACCGGCGACTGCAGGAACTCCGTGACGCCGCTCAAACGTCTGGCAAAGCCCTTATCCACGTTGAGGCAGTGGCATGCATTCTCGAGCCGGCCAACACGCTGTCGTCGTCAACGTCGCCACCGGCTACCGCTACCGGCTTTGGCTTCCCGAGGCCGACCTACCAGACGGCGCATATGCCGTCGTCGAACAGCGTGTCGTTGGCGTCGCTGTTCTCGACTGGGTCGTGCCGCGGACAGTCGAAGCCGCGCACCGGCACGAACATCGCCACCTCGAGCGTCGCTGCAACCGCAGTCATGTGCCAGCAAGAGCTGGCGAACCCGATACCGATCGGGACGACGCCCGTCGGCTCATCGAAGAAGCCGAACGTTTCCTGAGGGAACAGGGAACGAAGTGAGGAACTCCCGCGCTCCATCCCCTTACGAGCAGCTCAGCTGATAGGACAGTCTCCAAGTGGCCTGCTGCGGGGATCCGCAAGATCATGTCGCCGCAGGTCAGCGGCATGGTCCCCGACGACGCGACGGCCAGACTCCCACTGCAGTCAGGTCTCCGGGATAAGGTGGCAGTGAGCCAACGAAGGTCACCGAGCAGAGTCTGGGGGAGATGGTGGACGACGCACTCGCCAATCCAGTGCTGAACGGACCTTTCGATCCTCCCGCCCACTACTTCGAGATTGGCGCGAAAGGGCCAACAGGAGAGATCCTGCCGGGCCGGCGTCCGAGCGAGTCCTTCGTCCCGGTTCCCGCTCCTCGGAAGCGAGGCGTAGCGAAGAATGCCCCAGTGCAGGACACGCTCGACTTCGACCTCACCCACGAGAGAGTCGAGCGCAACACACTCATCAACGACGTACGGAACGCAGTCGACACATGGCGCAGGTCCGACTATGCCGGCGTGACCCCCGCCACCCGTAAGCTCCTGCTGCACTGGTCGGACCCGTCGCGAGAGAACCGGGTGCTGTTCTGCCAGCGGGAGGCTGCGGAGACGGCGATCTTCTTGGCGGAAGTGGCGGGCAGGCACACCGGGACCGCGGACTGGCGGGAACGGATCGACGCTGCCAACGCCGAGCACAACGGTGGGCTGCCTCGTGTGGCGCTGAAGATGGCGACTGGGAGCGGGAAGACCGTGGTGATGGCGATGCTCATCGCATGGCACACGCTCAACAAACTCGCCAGCCCCTCGGACCGGCGATTCGCCAAGCGATTCCTCATCGTCACGCCGGGCATCACGATCCGCGACCGGTTGCGCGTGCTGCAGCCATCCGAGCCGGGCAACTACTACGACGTGCGCGACCTCGTTCCCCCTGAGCTCAAGGCCGGGCTTGGCCAAGCACAGATCATCATCACGAACTACCACGCCTTCCTGCCGCGCGACGCCAAGGAGATCAAGGGCGTCGCCTCGATGACGAAGAAGATCCTGCTGGCCGGGAAGGACGTGGACCCGTTCAAGGAGACCGATGACGCCGTCGTCTCGCGAGTGCTGCGCGGCTGGGGCGTGAGCACTGGGCGCATCCAACCCGAGATCGTGGTATTCAACGACGAGGCGCACCACTGCTACGCCGACAAGCCGCAGTCCGTCGTTGACGTGGACGGCGAGAGCCCCGATGCCGAGGCCAAGGCCGCGAACGAGGAGGCACGGGTCTGGTTCAAGGGTCTGCAGGCCGTGGCCCGCAAAGTGGGCGTGAAGTCCGTCTATGACCTGTCGGCTACGCCCTACTACCTGCGTGGCTCGGGATACCACGAGGGGTTTATCTTCCCGTGGACGGTGAGCGACTTCTCGCTGATGGACGCGATCGAGTCCGGCATCGTAAAGGTGCCGCGAATCCCGGTGGACGACGATGCCGCCGACGCACAGGTGACCTACTTGAATTTGTGGGAGCACGTCGGCAAGAAGCTGCCGAAGCGGGGCCTCGACAAGACGGACGTGACGGACTGGATCATCCCGCCCGAACTCGAGGGCGCGCTGCAGAGCATCTACCGCAGCTACCGCCGCGCCTTCGAGCACTGGCAGCAACACCTGGAGGTGTTGGGTGAGCCCCCGCCGGTGCTGATCGTGGTGTGCCCCAACACGTCCGTCTCGCGCCTGGTCTACGACTGGATCGCCGGCGCCGAGGTGGATGGACCGAACGCAACACCGTTGCTGGTGCCGGGGAACCTGCCCTTGCTGAGCAACGTGGAGGGTGGGGAGTTCCTGCAGCGGCCGCGGACCATCCTGGTGGACTCAGCACAGCTCGAGTCGGGCGAGGCGCTCAAGGCGGACTTCCGCCAGGCGGCGGCCGAGGAGATCGAACTGTTCAAGGC
>RZYE01000221.1 GCA_009930425.1 Actinomycetota bacterium
GCCGATCTGGCGCCCGCTCGGCTCCACGGCCAACAAGACCGGCCGGGTGGCCGGGGACGTGGCCACCGGCGGGGACGCGGAGCACCGCGGCGTGCTCGGCACCGGCATCCTCCGCGTCTTCGACCTGGGGGTGGCGCACACCGGCCTCACGGAGGCCGAGGCACGCAAGCAGGGCTACGACGTCGTCGCGCACACGGACACCAAGCCAACGCGGGCGGGCTACCTCGGGGGGAAGAAGGTCACCATCAAGGCCGTGGCGGACCGCGCCACCGGCCGGATCCTCGGCGCCCAGGTGGTGGGGCCGGAGGGCGTGGACAAGCGCGTGGACGTGCTCGCCACCGCCATCACGTTCGGGGCGACGGCGGAGGACCTCATCCACCTCGACCTCGCCTACGCGCCGCCCTTCTCCACCGCGAAGGACCCGGTCCACTTCGTGGGGATGGTCCTGGCGGCGAAGATCGCGAAAGCGCGCGAGGGCTGACGACGGGGGAGTGCTCGGCCCGACGGCAGGGGAGTGCTCGGCCCGACGGCAGGGGAGTGCTCGGCCTGACGGGGGAGTGCCCGGCCTGACGGCGGGGGAGTGCTCGGCCTGGCGGCGCTGGCGG
This sequence comes from Actinomycetota bacterium, assembly GCA_009930425.1. Taxonomy (GTDB): domain Bacteria; phylum Actinomycetota; class Actinomycetes; order Actinomycetales; family Actinomycetaceae; genus UBA1383. The sequence continues at coordinate 606 of RZYE01000221.1, forward strand.
CTCAGCCGCCGAGGAGGCTCCCGATCCCGGAGGACCCGGTGGTCTGCCCGCCGCCCTCGACCACGGACTCGCTCGGCTGGACCAGCACGTGCCCCTGGCCACCGAACGCCATCTGGAAGGTCTCCCCGGAGCCGCCCCGCACCAGTGACGCGATGCCCCCGGTGTCCACCCGGATGTCCATCCGCACGCCCGAGGTCCACAGGACCACGGCCTGGGCGTCGGCGAAGGTGGGGGCACTCGCGACGTCGAGGGCCACCGGCGTGCCCTTGGTGGTCACGGCCACGTACCCGGTGCCGCGCAGGGAGACGTTGTAGAGCCCGCCTGCCATGGCACCGCGCGCGTTGATGCGGTTGATGTCCCAGTCGATGGAGGCGGAGAACGCGAGGACGTTGTTGCCGTTGACGGAGAGCGAGTCGTTCTCGAGGTACATCACCTGGATGTCCTTGGCGGCGTCCGCGAGGAAGAGTTCGCCCTGCCCGGTGCACATCATGGCCTTGATGCCCTCGCCCGTGACGGCGGACTTCAGCATCTTGTTCAGGCCGCCGACGCCCCGGTTCTCGAAGTGCACATCCCCCTGATAGGCCACCATCGAGCCGGACTTCGCCCAAACCGGCCCGTACTGCATCTGGACCTTGAGCAGCTTCTTGTTCTGCAGGGCGAACGGGTCCGGCGAGGTGGTCTCGGTGAAGTCGGTGAACAGCGAACCGTAGAGCGTCATGGTGATCCCCTCCGTCTCCGCCCGCCCGGGTGACGGGCCGTGTGCCCGACGATACCGAGCGGCGGACGTCGTGGCGAGAGCTCTGGCCGGACGGCGCTGCCGTGCGTACGCTTGCGAACACAGTGAGCTGACTCACACGGACGGGAAGGAACGAGCATGGGTTTCCTCGACAAGGCGAAGGCCGCGGCCAACGATCTCGCGGCCAAGGCGGACACGGCGCTCGCCGGCGCGGGCCTCGGCGGCCCGGGCTCCGCGAACACCAGCGAGGCCGAGACGTACCTCCGGGACCTCGGCGTGCTGGCCTACCTTGACGCCACCGGCAGGCAGGCCCCCGCCGCCGACCGGGATCGGCTCCTCGCCGCGCTCAGCGCCCAGGAGTCGCGCGGTGCGCTGCACTCGTTCACCCTGCGGACCGCTCCTCCGCCAGCTCCGGGGACCGCCTCCGGTCCGACGGCGTGGGGCGCGCCGCCCGCTCCGGGTGCGGCTGCACCGCCACCCGCTCCGGGTGCGGCCACTCCGCCGCCTGCACCTGCCGGGCCGCCTGCGCCCGCGGGGCCACCGGCCACGGCCGGGCCGCCCACTCCCACCCCGCCGCCCACTCCCACCCCGCCGCCCACGCCCACCGAGCGGCCGACCGCGCCTCCGCCACCCTCCTGGGCCTCCGGCGGCAACGGCTGAGGGCATGACGCACCCGGGCGTGTACATCGAGGAACTGCCGTCCGGCTGGCGCCCGATCGAGGGTGCGCCCACGTCGGTGACCGCGTTCGTCGGTCGGACGCGGCGCGGCCCGAGCGACGGCGTTCGCGTGGTCCAGGGCACCGCCGAGTTCGCGAGCCTCTACGGCGGGCCGTGGGAGGAGGCACCGTTGGGGCACGCCGTCGGGCACTACTTCGCGAACGGCGGCCGGGTGGCGGTGATCGCCCGCGTGCACCACGGAGCGACCCGCGCGGCGGTCTCGCTGGCGGCCCGTGGCAGTGCGGACCTGGACCTCGAGGCCGCCGAGGAGGGGGCCTGGGGCAACGGGCTTCGTGTCCGGGTGGAGCGCACCGGCGGACGCGGGCGGGGGCGCGGCCCCGGCAGGGGCGGCACCGTGGACCTGCACGTGCGGGACACCGCGACCGGGGCCGAGGAGACCTGGACCGGGCTCTCCACCGACCCGGCCCAGCCGCGCTTCGTCGGGGGCGTCCTCGCGGCGTCCCGTCTCGTCCGGGTGCGCGGACCGGTACCCCCGAGCGCCCTGCTGCCGTCCGCCGAGGTTGCCCTCACCGGCGGCGACGACGGCGCCCCCCTCACCGACGCCGACCTCACCGACCCGGCGCTCGCCGCCGAGCACCGGGGGCTCTGGCTCCTCGACGACGCCCCGGACGTCAACCTGGTGTGCATCCCGCCGCTCGGACCCGGCCGGGACGTGGGGCGGCAGACGTGGGACACCGCCGTGGAGTGGGCGCGGGGACGGCGGGCGATCGTGCTCGTGGACCCGCCGGCGCACTGGTCCTCGGCGGCGGATGCGATCGCGGGTGTGGACGGAGTGGTGACCCGAAGCCCGGATGCCGCGCTGTACGCCCCGCGACTGCTGGCGCCCGACCCACTGCGGGGAGGTACGACCGGGAAGTTCGCGCCCGGTGGAGCCGTGGCCGGGGTCATCGCGCGCACGGATGAGACCCGCGGGGTGTGGAAGGCCCCGGCCGGGGTGGAGGCGGGGTTGCGCGGTGCGGTCGGGGTGACATTCGGTGGTGCGGCGGCGTCCGCCGGTGATGCGGAGGTCCTCACCCCGGCGGGGATCAACGCGCTGCGGGAGGTTCGTGCCGGGGGCGGTCCGGTTGTGTGGGGGGCGCGGACGCTCGCCGGCGTTGCGGGGGAGGCATCCGACTGGACCTACCTGCCGGTGCGGCGGACGGCACTGTTCATCGCGGAAAGCATCGAGCGCGGGTTGGCGTGGACGGTGTTCGAGCCCAACGGGGAACCGCTGTGGGCCTCCGTGCGACTCGCGGTGGGCACCTTCATTGAGGGCCTGTTCCGTGCCGGAGCCTTCCAGGGCGCGAGCCCGCGGGAGGCGTTCCTCGTCCGCTGCGACAGGTCCACCACCACCGAGGCGGACCTCGCGAACGGCGAGTTCACCGTCCTGGTGGGGTTCGCGCCCCTGAAGCCGGCCGAGTTCGTGGTGCTGCGGGTGCGCGCCCGCGCTGGCGGGGAGGGATAGCGGATTCTCCAGG
>RZYE01000222.1 GCA_009930425.1 Actinomycetota bacterium
TCTGCAACTGCTACCGCAACTGCTACCAGCTTTTCCAAGATCGTTGCATGACAGAACGACAGCGGGCCCGTCTCCTGCATCACCGCAGGTCACGGGCCCAATCTGATGGCGGAGGATGGGGGATTCGAACCCCCGAGGGCTTGCACCCAACACGCTTTCCAATTGCGTGTTGCGGTGTCCGGGGGTGTCGGTCAACGTCTATCTGTGCAGGTCAATGCTGGTCGCCGACACTGGCCGATGGCGATCGACGTTGGCGAACAAGAGGGAACTGCAACCGAAACTGCAACCGCAGTGGACGGGGTCCGCTCGGGAACCGGCCGCCGGCCGCCGGCCGCCGGCCGGTTGCGTGCCCAGCGCGCAGTCAACACCGAATTGATCGGTCTGTCTTGGCGTATCGGGCACAGCATCCTTACCAAGCAGGAGGCCGAGAAGTGGGGAGCCGCCGTCATCGACCATAATTCCACGAAGCCGTTCCCGCACCGACCCCGAGACGACCCTCATCAACACCCACGCCGACACCGAGATGAAACGTCAAGCACTCGCGAAGGCCACCAGCGGCATCAGCGCCGGCCTGCCGCCACTGCCGATATGGCATGACCAGGAAGACATCATCCAACGGCTGTGCGGACTCACCAACTGAATCCGATGACCGGCAGTACACCCTGCCGGCTCCTCTTGGTCACACGGACGGTCTCCCCGAGCGTTGGGTTGCCGTTATTGCAGTTACGGGTAGCATGGAGGGCATGGCAACTCGAGCGCTCACGACTACCCTCGACCCAGTCGACCCGACTGTCCGGTCCGACGCGAAGAACCTGGCCGACCGCCTCAGCGGCGACACCCCGGTCGAGGCTGCCGTGCGCGCGATGCTCGACGATGTCGCCAACGGCGCACGCGTGGTCGTGCTACGCGCCGAGGACGAAGTCACCCCCGCCGAGGCTGCCGACCTCCTCGGTGTCACCCGCCAGTTCGTCGACCGGCTCTGCGAAGACGGCGTACTTGCCTTCCGGCGCCTGCCCGGCAGCCGCCACCGCCGCATCCGCGTCCAGGATGTCGTGGATGTCGCGGCCGAGCGCGAGCAGCGCCGCGCCGGGGGCGACGCGATCCGCGCCGCAGTCGGGGAGTAGCCCGGTGGCCCGTCTGCAGCGGGTCTTCATCGACACCAGCGAGCTGTTCCCGTTCACGATCATGGACGTGCTGCTCACTCTGTCCGAAGACTTTCTGTTCACCTGGGTCTGGACCGACGAACTCCTCGACGAGTGGGAGGAAGTCATCGTCCGCGAGGGCAAACGCACCCCGGAATCGGCTGCCTCGGTGGCGGGCGCAGTGCGCACGCACTTCAGCGGGTATCGCATCGACCCCGCCGTCTACCGCGACAAGATCACCGACGACCTCTCACCCGACCCCGACGACCGCATACACGCCGCCGCAGCGATCTATGGCGGCGCCGACGTGCTGCTCACCCGGAACCCGAAGCACCTGCGCACCAAGCCGGTCCTGGCCGCCGGCGTCAAGGTCATCACCTCGGACGAGTTCCTCTGTGCGCTGTTCACACATCGCCGTCAGGGCGTCGTCGAGTCTCTCACCTGTGCGGCGGACACCAAGAAGAACCCGGCAATGACGCCCGAAGAGCTGGCCAAGAAGATCGCCACTGCGGGCGCACCACAGTTCGGGGAGCGCGTACGCACGCACTTGGCGCGCCGACTCGACCCACAGACATAAGAACCGGTCGCCCGGACTATCCCGACCAGCGAACGCGTCTACGCAGGTCACGGATCGTCATTGAGCTCAAGGTCGGCCAGTTCGCACCCGAACACCTCGGCTTCTACGTCAGCTGGGTCGACGTCAATCTCCGCGTTCCTGAGCGGCACGCCCCCACCATTGGGATCCTGTTGTGCGCGGGACGCAACGACAAACGTCGTCCGCTACTCCCTCGCCGGCACCAACCAACCCCTCGCGGTCGCCGACTACACCTACGAGACCCTGCCTCAGGCCGCCCGCGACGCCGTCCCCACCGACACCGAACTCGCCGCCGCTGCGGGCGCCGCGTTCACCGACTTGGACCGGACCACGGGCCACCATTGAGCCCATTCGCTCGGCGCCGTGAAGGGGTCTGCTCTGCGCTGCGTCCCCGGTGATCGAGGGTCTACTGCCGACAGCCGACGCCGGCGGATCTCCCTGCTCAACCCGCCTGTCACAACACACGCCTACTGCAACTGCAACCGTTCGTTGCATGCCGCCATCCACCCACGACAACCGAAGGGCCCGCCTCCTGCATTTCCGCAGGTCCCGGGCCCAATCTGATGGCGGAGGATGGGGGATTCGAACCCCCGAGGGCTTGCACCCAACACGCTTTCCAATTGCGTTGACCGGTGTCGACGGGTGTCGGCCGACGTCTATTCGCGCTGGTCAGCGTGGGTGGCCGACAACGGCCGACAGTGTCCGACGTCTACGAACAAGAAGGAACTGCTACCGAAACTGCTACCGGCGTCAGGTGTGGTCAGAGGTCGCGGAGACGCTCCGCCAACGGGCCGAGCTGATTGTCGACGATGTCGAAGATCAGATCGCGATCGACTCGGAAGTACTCGTGCACCACGACGTTGCGCAGGCCGGCAATCGCCGCCCACGGAACGTCGGGGATCTGGTCACGCGTCTCGGCGGGGAGTGCGCGCACCGCTTCACCGATCACCGCCAGGTTGCGCAGCACGGCGTCGTAGGCCATGGCGGCGAATTCTCCTGATTGCAGGTGCGGCGCATAGCTTTGGCAGCGCTCAATCGCGCTCACGATGTCGGAGAAGCGCTCCTGATCGGGACGAGTCACACTGCCACCGCGTCACTCAGAGCGCTGGCGGACACTTCGCCGCGGAGCAGGGTGGTACTGACGACGTCGACACGCACGCCGAGGACCTCGCTCAGTTCCTCCGCGATGCCCGCCACTCGCAGTAACTCATTCCCTCGTGCGGGCAACAAGTCCACAAGCAGGTCCAGGTCACTGCCGCTGGTCGCGTCACCTCGGGCAACGGAACCGAACAGCCGAGGATTGACCGCCCCGTAACGGGCGAGGATCGCGTCCATGGCGCCACGCTGCGCGGCAACGGCCGCACGCAGTGCGATGCTCTCGGACGTGGCCCCAGTCATGTTTCAAGAGTAGGGGACACTCCATCCCCGGCCCAGCCTTCCAACCACTCGCTCCAGGGGGCGCCACCATGATCGCTGAACCGAGAAGGGCGTGCGCGTCAACTCGGGCCAAGGACAACACGCCTGTGTCATCACGCTCCTGCAACTGCAACTGCAACTGCAACTGCTACCGCAACTGCTACCAGCTTTTCCAAGTTCGTTGCATGGCAGAACGACAGGAGGGCCCGCCTCCTGCATCACCGCAGGTCACGGGCCCTCATCTGTGGCGGAGGATGGGGGATTCGAACCCCCGAGGGCTTGCACCCAACACGCTTTCCAATTGCGTTGACCGGTGTCGACGGGTGTCGGCCGACGTCTATCTGCGCAGGTCA
>RZYE01000029.1 GCA_009930425.1 Actinomycetota bacterium
GAGGTGAGGATGAGGAAGAGGGACTCGGGCGTGGTGATGAGGACGTCCGCGCCGTGGCGGGCGAAGTCCCGCCGTTCGGCCTGGGTGGTGTCCGCGGAACGCACCGCTACCTGGACGGGCGGGACCTCGGTGCCGAGGCGGGTGGCGGCATGGCCGATCCCGACGAGCGGGGACCGGAGGTTACGCTCCACGTCCACCGCGAGGGCCTTCATCGGGGACACGTAGACCACGCGGCAGCGGTGCGTGGGCTCGGGCGGGCGCGGGGAGGTGAAGATGCCGTCTAGCGCCCAGAGGAAGGCTGCGAGGGTCTTGCCGGAACCGGTGGGCGCGACCACCAGGGTGTGCCGGCCCTCCCGGATCGCCTCCCACGCGCCGGTCTGGGCTGCCGTCGGGCCGGAGAAGGCGCCCGCGAACCACTCCCGGGTGGGAGGGGAGAACTGGGCGAGGGCATCCATGGTGTCGCCAGTGTGGCACGGCGCACCGACAGGATGCCGGTGGCGTTGGCGTGACCGCGGTGTTCGATTCCTCGCCATGGACACTTGGGCGAGGATTCCTGCTGATGGCGAGGGTTCCACGCCTCGCCATCAGCACGGAACCTCGCCATGGTGACGATGGCGAGGACCTGTGCAGGCACAAGGACACGGATTGGGAGGATCGCACAAGGCCTCGCCCACATTCGGACGGCAGAACTGAGGGTTCCCACACTGGCACCGGTACGGGGACGAGAGCACAATGTGCCGATGGTCACACGCCTGAACGCATATCTCTCCTTCCGCGACAACGCCCGCGAGGTGATGGAGTTCTACCGCTCCGTCCTCGGCGGCACGCTCACCATCAGCACGTTCGCGGAGTACCACGCCAGCGAGGACCCCGCCGAGGCGGACAAGGTCATGCACGCGATGCTGGAGACCGAGGACGGACTGGTCCTCATGGCCGCCGACACCCCCAACTCCATGGAGTACCAGACGGGATCGAGCATCTCGCTGTCGCTCAGCGGTGACGACCCCGACCGCCTGCGCGCACTCTGGGAGGGTCTCTCCGACGGCGCAACCCTGGTCATGCCCCTCGGCCCATCCCCGTGGGGGGACAGCTTCGGCATGCTCACGGACCGCTACGGCACCACGTGGATGGTGAACATCGCCGGAACCTGACGCCGGAGCCACCCTGGGCGGAGCCAGCCCTGGCGCTGCCCCCGAGCCCCAACCTCCCGAGACGAATGGGACGTTGATCCGTCGAGACGGACGAGCGCGGGTTGCTAGGGTCGGAATCACGGAGGCCGGGTGATCCAGATGCCGACGAACACCGCTGATTCGCAGCACGCACGAGGTCGGGTGACGCGAGTCCGGGGCAGTGTTGTCGACGTGCGCTTCGAGAGCCTCCCCCCGACTCTCCTGAACCTCCTTCACGCCGGGGAGCACCAGGTGTCACTCGAGGTGGCCTCGCACCCGGACACCCGCACGGCCCGGTGCATCGCGCTCGAGTCGACCCGCGGGTTGATGCGCGGTGACGAGGTCGTGGACAGTGGCGCCCCGATCCAGGTGCCCGTGGGCCGCGCCACCCTCGGCAGGGTGTTCGATGTCTTCGGCCGGGCGGTCGACCGCGCAGGTGAGGTGGAGGCCACGAGCATCCGACCCATCCACCGCGCCCCCGTCCCCATGTCCCAGCGCTCGACGTCCCAAGAGGTCATCGAGACAGGCATCAAGGCGATCGACCTGCTCGCGCCCTTGGAACGGGGCGGAAAGGCCGGGTTGTTCGGCGGCGCGGGCGTGGGCAAGACAGTGTTGATCATGGAACTGATCCACAACATCGCCGAGGGCCACCAGGGCGTGAGCGTGTTCTGCGGGATCGGCGAGCGCACCCGCGAAGCCGAGGAGCTCTACCGGGAACTGCAGGACACCGGGGTGCTGGACAAGACGGTCCTCGTGTTCGGGCAGATGAACGAGCAGCCCGGCGCGCGGCTGCGGGTGGGTCATTCGGCGCTCACCATGGCGGAGTACTTCCGGGACGACGCCAACTCCGACGTGCTCCTCCTCATCGACAACATCTTCCGATTCGTGCAGGCCGGTTCCGAGGTCTCGGGACTGATGGGGCGCATCCCGTCCCGCATGGGCTACCAACCGACCCTCGGAACGGAGCTCGCCGCGCTCGAGGAACGCATCTCCTCCACGCCCTCAGGCGCGATCACGTCCATCCAAGCGGTCTACGTTCCCGCCGACGACTTCACCGATCCCGCCGCCGTGCACACGTTCAGCCATCTCTCCGCGTCGATCGTGCTGTCCCGGACGCGCGCCTCCCAGGGGTTGTACCCGGCGATCGATCCCCTTCGGTCCGCGTCCCAAATGCTTGACGAGAGGGTGGTCGGCAACAGGCACTACCGTGTCGCGCGCGAGACCCGGCGGGCCCTCGCCCAGTACGAGGAACTGAAGGACGTCATCGCGATGCTGGGCCAGGAGGAGCTCTCCCGGCAGGACCGCCGCACGGTGCAGCGGGCGCGGCGGCTCGAGCGGTTCCTCACGCAGCCGTTCTTCGCCACCGAGCAGTTCACCGGGCAGGAGGGCCGGCTGGTCCCGGTGGAGGACACGCTCGAGGGATGCGAGCGCATCCTCGCCGACGAGTTCGCCGACTTCTCCGAATCGTCCCTCTACATGATCGGCACCATCGACGAGGCCTCCACGGATGCCGAGGAGGAGGAACCGGCATGAGGCTCTCGGTGAACCTGCCCGGCAGCACCGTGGTGGACACTCCGGTCACGCGGGTCCTCGCACCGGGCTCGCACGGCCTCTTCACGATCCTCCCCCGCCACGTCGACTATGTGGCGGTGCTGGTCGAGGGACTGCTCACCTACGAGGTGCGGGACGACGACGCCGAGCCGCCCTCCGAGCACCACCTCGCCGTCGACGGCGGGGTGCTGGTCAAGCAGGGTGAGGACGTCGTCGTCTGCACCCCGGACGCCGTCCCGGGCGACCAGCTCGAGGAACTGGAGGGCGCCGTCGCCGAGTACTTCCACGCACGCGCCGAGCGCGAGCGCGACGCCCGGGCGGCGCTCTTCCGCCTCGAGAGCGACATCGTGCAGCGAATGCTCGAACTGGAGGAGAGCCGTGGCTGACCCCGAGCACGAGAAGGAGTTCGCGCACCGCGTGGGCGGAAGCGCACGGCGCCGGATCGCCTCCCGCCGCGCCGGACGCAGCGTGCTCTCGTGGTTCGGCGCCTTCGGGGTGATCGGCTGGTCGGTGGCCCTCCCGACCCTCGCCGGGGTCGCGCTCGGGATCTGGCTCGACGAGCGGCTGACCGGTTCGACGTCGTGGACCCTCACCCTCCTGGTGGTGGGGTTGGCGGCCGGCATCTGGATCGCGTGGGGCTGGGTGCGCCGCGAGGGGCGCGGCGACGATGAGGACCTCGATGACGAAGGCCACGACGAGGAGGTGCGCCGATGATCCCGGAGATGGTGATGGGCGCCCTGGGAGGAGCGATCCTCGCTGCCGCCTTCCTCGGTGTCCTGTGGCTCACCGTACGGCGGACGACGGCGGACGGGGGCCGGGCACTCCCCCTCGCGCTGGGGGCGCTCGCCCGGGTCACGCTCGTCGCAGCCGGCTTCGTCGCGATCGCCAGGTTCGCGGGACCGGTGGCGATGGCAACGGCCTTCGTGGCGTTCGTCGTCGTGCGCACCGTGATCGTCTGGCGGGTGCGGGCGGCGGGAGGTGCACGGGCATGACGGGATCGACCATCACACCGGACCAGATCGTCCTGTTCGAGTGGGGCTTCGTCCGGATCACCGCGACCCTCCTCTTCACGTGGATCACGATGGCGGTGATGGTGCTGGGCGCGTGGCTCGCTACCCGCCGGATCGGCGAACGTGAGGATCCGTCCCGCGCGGAGATGTTCATGGAGGTCACGGTCGAGTTCATCGAGGGGCAGATCGAGGAGATCTCGGACGGCAGGGTGGGACGCTCGCTGGTGCCCTTCGTCGGCACGCTGTTCCTGTTCATCGCGGTGGCGTCCGTGCTCGGCGTCATCCCCGGGTTCGTCCCGCCCACCGGCTCGCTGTCCACGACGGTGGGGCTGGCGATCGCCGTCTTCGTCTCGGTGCCCATCTTCGGCGTGCTGCGCCAGGGGATCGGCCCCTACCTGCACCGGTACATCGAACCAACGCCGTTCATGCTGCCGTTCAACATCCTGAGCGAGCTGTCCCGCACCATAGCGCTCGCGATCCGCCTGTTCGGCAACGTCATGAGCACCACCAAGCTGGTGGCGATCGTCGTGGGGATCGTGCCGCTCGTGTTCCCGCTCGTCTTCAACGCGTTGGGCCTGCTCACCGGCGTGATCCAGGCCTACATCTTCGCCATCCTCGCCACCGTCTACATCACCTCGGGCATGCGCACGGCCGGCATCCCCCAGGAGAGCAACAACGAAGGGAGCTGACCATGGACGCCACCGTCATCGCGATGTGGTCCATCATCGTCGCGGGAGCCACGATCGCGATCGGCTCGATCGGGCCGGCCTTCGGAGAGGCCCGCGCCCTCGCCGAGGCCCTGCGGTCGATCGCGCAGCAGCCGGACGAGTCGAACACGATCACCCGCACGCTGTTCGTGGGCATGGCACTCGTGGAATCGACTGCCATCTACTGCTTCGTGGTCTCGATGATCCTGATCTTCGCCAACCCCTTCTGGGGCCAGGCGGCCGGCTGATCGGGGATCCGAGCACACGGCCACGGAGGTGGGACATGCTGTTCGACTGGTTCACCACGATCGCCCAGATCGTCAACTTCGTCATCCTGATCGCGCTGCTCAAGCACTTCCTCTACGACCGGGTGCTCGAGTCCATGGACCGCCGCCGGCGCGAACTGGCCGACCAGCGCGCGGAGGCGCGAGCCGCACGCGAGGAGGCCGAGTCCGAGGCCCGGCGCCACCGGGCGAAGACCGAGGAGATGGAGGCCAGTTCCGACCAGCTCATGCGCGAGGCGCGCGCCGAGGCGGCGCGGAAGCGTGAGGAGATGTTCGCCGAGGCGCGGCAGGAGATGGAGCGGCGGCGGGAGGATTGGCGCCGCGCCCTGGACAGCGAGAAGGAACGCTTCGCCGACCTGGTCGCCACCCGGGTGGGGCACTCGGCCCTCCGGATCGCGGATCGCGTGCTCGCCGAACTCGCCGGTACCCCCGTGGAAGAAGCCATGGTGGACGGCTTCATCCGCCGCCTGTCCCACGTCGACGACGAGACGCGCGCGCACCTCGCCGACGCCGTCGCGGATGGCGACGTGACCCTGGTCTCCTCCTTCGAGCTCGACGACGCCCGGCGCGCCGACCTCACCGACGCCGTGCATGATCACCTCGGGGTGGGGATCGGCCACTTCGCCACCGATCGTGACCTGATCGCGGGACTGCGGCTGAAGGCGGACGGCCGGGTGGTCGGGTGGAGCGTCCGGGACCACCTCGATGCCGTCGCATCCGAACTCGGGGACACGCTCGAGGGCGGTACCCCATGAACAGGACGACGGAGGAGTTGCTGGGGCGGGTCGAAGCCGAGCTGGCCTCGCTGCAGCAACGGCTGGAGGATCTCCCGGAGGGCCCGACCCTCGGTGAGATCGGCCGAGTGGAACTCGTCGGCGAGGGGATCGCCCGGGTGTCGGGCCTCCCGAGCGTGCGGTCGGAGGAGATCGTGCACCTCGGGAGCCGGGGACGGGGCCTGGCGTTCAACCTCGATCCCACCCGCGTCGGGGTGGTTCTCGTGGACGCCCCGGACCCGATCACCGCGGGCATCGAGGTTCGCCGGACCGGCCGGGTGATCGACACGCCCGTGGGCGACGTGCTCCTCGGACGGGTGGTCGATCCCCTCGGAACGCCGCTCGACGGGCGCGGTCCGATCCACGCCAACGAACGCCGGCCGATCGAACGGGACGCCCCGGACCAGTTCGACCGCGCGCCCGTGAGCGCGCCCCTGCAGACCGGGCTGAAGATCGTCGATGCGCTCGTGCCCGTAGGGCGCGGCCAGCGCGAGCTCATCATCGGGGACCGCCAGACCGGGAAGACGGCGATCGCCCTCGACGCCATCATCAACCAGCGCGACACCATGGCGTGCGTGTACTGCGCGATCGGCGCCCGCTCGACGGCGGTGGCCCGCGTGGTGGCCGACCTCCGCCAGCACCACGCCCTCGACCACACCATCGTGGTCGCGACCACCGGGGAGGACCTGCCGGGCAAGCAGTACGTGGCGCCCTATGCGGCGACCGCCATGGCGGAGTACCTCATGGACCACGGACACGACGTCCTCCTGGTCTTCGACGACCTGACGCGCCACGCCCGCGCCTATCGCGAGCTGAGCCTGCTGCTGCGCCGTCCACCCGGCCGGGAGGCCTACCCGGGGGACATCTTCTACATCCACTCGCGGTTGCTCGAGCGGGCCACCCACTTGGCCGAGGAGAAGGGCGGCGGCTCCCTGACCGTCCTCCCGATCGTGGAAACCGAGGCCGAGAACCTCGCAGCCTACATCCCCACCAACCTGATCTCCATGACCGACGGGCAGATCTACCTCTCCCCCCGGCTCTTCCAGCAGGGTGTCCTGCCGGCCGTGGACGTGGGCCGGTCGGTCTCGCGAGTCGGCGGGAAGGCCCAGCTGCCCGCCTATCGCGCGGTCACCGGCAGGATGCGGCTGGCGTACTCGCAGTTCGAGGAGCTCGAGCGGTTCAGCCGGTACGGTGCCCACCTCGAGGAGGAGAGGCAACGGGAACTCGATCGCGGGCGGCGGGTCCGCGAGATCCTGAAGCAGGCCCAGTTCTCCCCCGTGCCCGTCCCGGAACAGCTCGCGATGATGCTGGCCGTCACCGAGGGCCTCTTCGACGCCGTCCCCCTCGAGGAGGTTAGCGACGCCGAGCGAGCCGTCTCGCGGGCGGCACTACGGGTGGACGGCTTCGCCGGTGCCGTCACGTCGGGCGAACGGCTCACGGGCCAGCTCCGCAGCGCTGTCCTGGCCGAGATGCGCGCCGCCGTGGCCGGGGACGAGGACTGATGCCCACCGAGCAGCAGATCACCCGCAGCATCACCGCCGCGGAGGACCTCGAATCGGTGGTCTCGACGATGAAGGGGCTCTCCGCGGCCAGCCTGCGCCAGTACGAGCTGACCAGGTCAGCTGCCGAGCGGTACATCACGAACCTCGAGCGCGGCCTTGAGGTGGTCCTGCGGCACGGGGAAATCGGATCGGACGAGGGCGGCGCCGACTCGATAGGGGTGGTGCTCCTCGGCACGGAGCAGGGGATGTGCGGGCCGCTCAACCGGCGCGTGCTCGACCACGCCAAAGGGTGGCTGGAGGACATGGGCCACGATCCGGCAACCTGGCGGGTGCTCGCGATCGGCACGCGTCTGGGTGACGAGCTCGCCTCCCACCGAATCCGTGCCGAGCGTCTCCTGACGCAGCCCAGTTCGGTCACCGGCGTCCACGACCGGGTCATGGAGATCCTCCTGCTCATCGACGGGTGGCGCGCTGCGGGCGTCGGCGAGGTGGTGGCGTTCCACCACACGCGCTTCGAACAGGTGCGCGCTGATCCCGTGACGCGGCACATCCTGCCCGTCGAGGCAGGCCTGCTCCACCGGCTACGCGATCGCGAATGGCCCACCCGGATGATCCCGCAGCTCGCCACCGGGCCCCGGGAGGTCTTCGCTGCCCTCACCCGGCAGCTCGTGGTGGGCCGCCTCTTCGTCGCCCTGGTGGACGCGCTGGCGAGCGAGCATGGGGAGAGGCTCATCGCCATGCAGTCCGCGGAGGCGAACATCGAGGAGAGGCTCGAGGAGCTGCGGGCCGCCCACCGCCGCGAACGGCAGAGCGCGATCACTTCCGAGCTGCTCGACATCATCTCCGGCTACGAGATCATGACCCAGCACGGAAGCACCTCGGATTGACGCAGGCGACCCGGATCCAGCTTCCTGTGATGGACCAACGGTCAAGAAGAAGGGGACGAGGGAGACTCGGTCACACGCTGGTGATCGGTCCCGGAGCAGCGCGGGGCACCAACCATGTGCTGAAACTGGAGTGATGGAAGTGAATTGAAGATACTGAAGTGAAACTGTGAGCACGCTGTGGTGGTACATTGCGAGCCAAGCGGAGCATCGAGAGTGAATCCCGCCAATCGTCAGGTTCACGACAAGCATGGAGGACCGCAACGTGGGTCGTCGCTCAATCACCTCAACTTTCATGTCCGCCATGTCCGCCCTCGTCGCGCCGCTCGTGCTCTTCTCCCCGAGCCCGGCCAGTGGCGGGGCTGAGCCCGTCGACACACAAGGCCGTGTGGTCGAATTGGCGCAGAACCGCGCGGGTGGTGACCCGTTGGTCAACATCGAACTGACAGACGAAGAAGGACACCGTACGGAGATCGCCGATCCTGATCCTGATCCTGATCCTGTTGAGAGTGCAGAATTCGCGGCCGGATGGGAGAACGATGTGGTCCTCACCCCCGCTCTCGGCACCGGCGAGTTCCTGGTAGCCGGCGTGACATGGTCCGCGGAGGGCGATCTTCCGGTAGACTCCCGGATCCTCGTCCGGACGCTTGAGGAGTACGCCTGGTCCGACTGGTTCGAGGTCGGCGTGGAGGAGGCTCCAACCGGGCCCGACGGAGACCTCCTCAACGGTACCGAGCCGTTCGTCACCGGCGGCGCAACTGCGGTGCAGCTCAGGATCACCGCCCGCGGAAGTGAGCTGCCGGCAGACCTCGCCCTCACGATCATCCCCACCACACCAGACCCCGACACCGTCGTCTCTGTGTCGGAACTCCCGGAGATACTCGTCGACCCCAGCGACGAATCCCGAAGGACATCGACCCGCGAACCCACCGCACCCACGGAGATCCCGACCGATGTCGTCGAACTCGACGTCGATGCGCCGAGCGCCGGCGTACCGGTTGCCACTGGCGGAATCGGCTCGGCCGGCACGGCCGTTCCCATCGGACTGCGGCAGGCCGCCGTGGAACTCGCTACGGATGCCCCTGTGACTGTGGGCTCCTCGGGCATCCTGCCCGCAGCCACCACAGTCACCACTCCGGCCGGCACGATCATCACTCGGGAAGGCTGGGGCGCGGACGACGCCTACACCGACGCCCACTGGCCACCTCGCTACTACAAGCTGGAAGCTTCGGTGGTGCACCACACTGCGGGTACCAACACCTACACCGCCGCGCAGTCCGCCAGCGTCGTCAAGGGGATCTTCGTCTACCACTCGCAGACACGGGGATGGGGTGACATTGGCTACAACTTCCTCGTCGACAAGTACGGCCAGATCTTCGAGGGCCGTCAGACGTCGATCCAGAGCAAGCCTGGCACCCCTGCAAACCAGCTCGTCGAGGGAGGACACGCACTGAGCTTCAACAGGGGAACACTGGGAATCTCCGCGATGGGGAACTTCGACATCACCGGCGCACCCTCCACAGCGACGATCATCTCATCGATGTCTCGCGTGATCGCCTGGAAGTTCAGCGCCGCGGGGATCGACCTCACGACCAAGTCGCCCTTCCTCTCCCCGGCAACCCGGGCCACCTCCACCTATCCCACCGGGACTGCACTTCCGCGCATCTTCGGCCACGGGGACGTCGCAGCGACCGCCTGCCCCGGAAGCTCACTCCGAACGGAACTCCCCGCCCTGCGCTCCGCTGTGCAGGCGCTCCAGTCTGCGAACACCGCGCCTGTGGCAAGGGCCGGCTCCGACCAACATGTCGACGCCGGAGAGACGGTGACGCTCGACGGCACCGGTTCGACCGACGCCAACGCGGACAAGCTCACCTACGACTGGCAGCAGATCGGCGGCACGGCAGTCACGATCGTCGGTACGACGTCCGCGCGCGCCACGTTCACGTCCCCGGACACGGTGGGCGACCTCACATTCAGACTGACTGTGTCCGACGGCGCACTCACGAGCACCGACACCGTGGTCATCACGGTTGACCCCTTCGTTCCACCAGAAGTGTCACCCTTCACGGACGTCACGCCATCGACGCAGTTCTACGCCGAGATCGTCTGGCTCCGAGAGAAGGGGATCACGACCGGATGGCCGGACGGCACGTTCCGGCCGACCGAACCCATCGCGCGCGGCGCCATGGCGGCATTCCTCTACCGCCTCGCCGGCAGCCCCGCGTTCACGGCGCCAGCCATCTCCTCCTACAGCGACGTCTCCGTGACAACCCCGTTCTACAAG
Source organism: Actinomycetota bacterium (assembly GCA_009930425.1). Classification (GTDB taxonomy): domain Bacteria; phylum Actinomycetota; class Actinomycetes; order Actinomycetales; family Actinomycetaceae; genus UBA1383. The sequence continues at coordinate 10,165 of RZYE01000029.1, forward strand.
GAGATCTCCTGGCTCACCTCGCAGGGCATCACCACAGGTTTCGCGGACGGCACCTTCCAGCCGTGGGCGCCGATCAACCGGGACGCCATGGCGGCGTTCCTCTACCGCTATGCCGGAAAGCCTGAGTTCTCCGCACCGGCGTCGTCCCCCTTCACCGACCTGACGCCGACCACAATGTTCTACAAGGAGATCACGTGGCTCGCCTCTAAGGGGATCTCGACCGGGTATCCGGACGGCACCTTCGGTGCGGCGGCTGCGGTCAACCGGGACGCGATGGCCGCGTTCCTCTACCGATTCGCGACATCGGCTGTACCAACACCCGCTCCAGTGACCGATCCGGACGCCATCATGGGGTCCTCTGCACTGACTGCGCAGAGGATGGCTGCATACGCGCTCTCGCGCAATTCGAACCCGAAGACCTCCATCTCGATGGTCGAACTCGCCCAGATCTACCTCGATGAGGGCGCCGTTGAGGGCATCCGCGGTGACGTCGCGTTCGCCCAGGCGTTCCACGAGACAGGCAACTTCGCCTTCGGTGGACTTGCACTCCCCGAATGGAACAACTACTCGGGTCTGGGCGTGACGACGTCCTACGACCCGGCGACCGCCACGGAGAAGGTCTTCACACCCGGGGTCACCGTGATCCTGAGTGCGTCCGGTGAGAGCGCCGGGATCAAGTTCTCGGAGCCGAGACTCGGGGTGCGCGCCCACATCCAGCACCTCAAGGCCTACGCGTCCACGCTACCCCTGAAGCAGTCGCTGGTGGACCCCCGGTTCCAGTACGTGACGCGGGGGGTGGCCCCGACGTGGCCGGACCTGAACGGCAGGTGGGCCGTACCGGGGACCACCTACGGGCAACAGATCCTCAGCATCTACCAGGCAATGTCAACGTCGTGACGTCTACAGGGCCTTTCGCCTGAGGAAACGCGCGAGGGCCGCCACCATTACGCGGTCCGTGCGAGCCCTAGCGGCGGGTCAGGCCTCTGGCTCGCGCGCGAGGTCCTGGGGGTCCGTGCGCGGATCCACGGGCGCGCCCGAGAGATAGGCCGACCGGGCGAGGGTGTTGCTGGCCACCGAGGACACCACCAGGAGCGCCGCGACGGTGATGACCGTCTGGATGAGGGGCATCCACTCGAAGCCCCGGTACACCAGCTTGTCCAGCCAGGCGGCGATCACGATGAGCGGCAGCCCCATCCCGGTGGCGGGGCTGAGGACGTTGATCCGTGTGAGCGCGTCCCCGTGCCGGAGCATCGCGACCGCGCTCGTGAGCATGAACAGGGCCCCGACGATGGCGAGCGCCCCGATGAGGACGGACATGGCGGTCTCCATCAGCGTTCCCCCCTCGTCAGGATGCGGGCCAGCGCGATGGTCGCCACGATCCCGAGGACGGAGGCGATGAGGGCGGCGTCGACGACCACCGCCGAGCGCACGTTGACCCCCAGGAGCACCATGATCCCGATCGCGGAGAAGTACACGAGGTCACCGACGACGGCGCGTGACGCGCCATCCGTCGCGGTGACGATCCGGTAGAGGCCGAGGAGGATCCCGGCGGAGAGGATCGCCATGGCGACCCAGATGGCGACGATCATGGCGTCCCCTCCCTGCCCCGCGTCATCAGCAGGAGGCGGTCCTCCATGTCCCGGAGCCCGCCGACCGTGTCCTCCCGGCCGCCGGAGAACATGTGGTGCACGAAGATCGTGGGCGGGACACCATCGCGTCCCGCTGCGACGCCGACCACGAGAGTCCCCGGGGTGATCGTGATCGAGGAGGTCATGAGGGTCACCTCGAGGTCGGTACGGCACCGGAGCGGGTACTCCACGATGGCAGGGGTCGATCGTACGCCGGGGGTGAAGGCGTCCGCGGCGACCTTGAGGGTCCCGACCACCAGCTCACGCGTGATGAAGCCCGCGTAGCGGAGGGCATGCCAGGGATGGAACATCAGCCGAGCACCGCCTCGACGTAGGGTGCCAGGTCCATGAGGCCGGCACCGGCCCGGGTCACGATCGGCATCAGCCACCCCGCGGCGACGAAGATCGCCACCGACGTACCGAGCAGGATCGTCCCGGGAGCCACCAGGCCGGCCGAGGCGCGCAGGCCCTCGGGCAGCTCCACCTCAGGTCCCTCACCGGTCCGCGCGCTCGCGGGCCAGTAGACGTGCTGCGGAGCACCCCAGAACACCTCACCCCAGAGGTGCTGCAGCGCGAGCATCGAGGCGATCGACGCCGCCACGATGGCACCCACGTAGACCCACGCCTCCCAGCCCCCCACCCCGACGGCGGCGAGCACGAGACCCACCTTGCCCCAGAGGCCGGACGTGGGCGGGAGCCCCACAAGGGAGAGCAGCCCGACGGCGAACACCGCCGCCAGCCACCACTCGCGGCGCATGAGGCCCTGGAGGCGGTCGAGCCGGCCGGTGCCGTAGGTCTCCTCGATGGCGCCCGCGGTGAGCAGGAGCGCGCCCATCGTGATGATGTGGTGGGCCATGTAGAAGATGCCCGCCGCGAGCGCGAGTTCGGTGAAGATCGCGAGCCCGAGGAGGATGTGCCCGACCCCGCTGACCATCTGGTACGCCAGCACGCCCCGCACCCGGAACTCGCCGTAGCTGGCGATCGCGCCCACGAGGATGGTGAGCACTACGACGACGGCGAGGAACGGCAGCCACGCCGACGGCGTCCCGTCGTGGGTGATCGCGTACACGCGATACAGCGCGTAGATCGCGACCTTGGTGTGCAGGCCGGCGAAGAGCGCCATGATGCCCGACGAAGTCGCCGGGTAGGAGCGGGGCAACCAGCCGTGCAGCGGGACGACTCCCGCCTTGATCGAGAGCGCGAACAGCACCACCCCGATCGCGAGCGCGGCCCGCGGGTCCTCGTGCGCCACGCCGACCAGTTCCGCCATCGTGACGGTCCCGACCACCCCGTACACCAAGCCCACCCCGATGAGCAGGATCGTGCTGGTCAGGAGGTTGATGAGCACGAACAGCCGGCCCACCCCGAGGCGCCGCCACGTCCCGGTCATCGCCAGCAGCGCGTAGGACGGCAGCAGCATGACCTCGATGAAGACGAACAGGTTGAAGAGGTCGCCCGTGAGGAGCGCGCCGTTCACCCCGCCCACGAGCATGAGGACGAGGGCGGGCAGGAACCGCAACCGGTCCTCACCGGTCCTGGTGAGGAACAGGGCCCCGATCATCGTGGTGAAGGACGTCACCGTGATCATCACCGCGGTGAAGGTGTCCGAGACGAACGGGATCGCCACCCCCGGGACGAACGCCCCGACCGAGTGGGCGAGCACCGGCTCATCCGCATGGAGGACCACCAGGTAGATGCCTGCCAGAGCGCTCGCACCCGGGACGCCCAGCATGAGCACGCGATCCACGAGCACGGTGCGGAGCAGGACCGTGACGGCCGCGGCCAGCAGGGGGAGGGCGGCGAGGAGGGGAAGGAGCGCGGCGTTCATTCGTCGTGCGACTCCCCCGTGTTCGGCCACCTGTGGGTGTCGTCGTTGTTGCCGAGCACCGCGAGCATGAGCATGTAGACGGTGACGGCGAGCGTGATCACGATGGCCGTCAGTACGAAGGCCTGGGGGAGCGGGTCGGCGGCCAGTGCGGCGTCGGTCCGGTTCGCCAGCGGTTCCGCCCGCCACGCCGAGACCCCGGCACTGAGCAGCACGAAGTTGGCGGCGTGGCTGAGCAGCCCGATCCCGAACACGGCGCGGACCATGCTGCGCTGGAGGAGCAGGTACACGCCACCTGCGGCGAGCACGCCCACGGTCATCGCGAGGATCATCGGCCCAACTCCCGGGGTGGCGCACCGTCGAGAATGTGCGTGGTCGAGGCGTTCACTCGCGGCACCCGTTCGCGCTGGACGTCCTCCGTCTCGGAGAACAGCTCCCCCTCGACCACCTGATCGACGCGCAGGCTGGTGGAATCGCCCGCCGCCGGCCTGGGGGTGCTGCCGAGCAGGTTGAACGCGATCGTGATGAGGCCGACCACGGCGGAGAACACCCCGAGGTCGAACAGCATCGAGGTGCTCACGTGCTCGGTGAACACGTAGCCGTAGATCGGCTCGAGGAAGGAGTCCGCCGCGACGAGGCCGACCACCCCGGTCAGGATCGCGAAGGCAACCCCGCCGCCGATGAGGTACAGCGGCAGGCGTGCCGGGCCGATCCGCCGGTCCTGCGAGGTGGAGAGGTAGATGAGCCCGATGGCCGCGGACGCCACGAGCGCGGCGATGAAGCCACCGCCCGGGGCGTTGTGCCCCCGCATGAACAGGACGAACGAGATGAGCAGGAGCAGTGGACCGGTGACACGCAGCACGAGCTGGAGGGGAACGAGGTTCGGCCACGCCTCGCGGATCGCGCGCTCGGCGGTGGTGCCGGCAGGGCGCAGCTCCGCCTCGGGGGTCTCGTCCTCGTGGTCCGGTTCGAGGTAGCGGTCCTTCACCGAGGACAGCACCGCGACGATCGCGACTCCGGCCATGCCGAGGACCGTGAGCTCCCCGAGGGTGTCCAGGGCACGGAACTCCACGAGGATCACGTTCACGATGTTGTCCGCGCCGGCCTCCTCCGGCGCCTCCGTGAGGTACCACTGCGCGACCGGGGAGCGCTCGCGGCGCCCGGTCAGCACCCACGTCGCTCCGCCGAACACCACGCCGGCCGCCAGCGAGAGCAGGAGGGCAGGGGACTTGATCAACCGCGTGGGCGAGCCGAAGGTGAGCGGGAGCTTCTGGAGCACGAGCATGATCACGATGATCGTGAGGGCCTCGACCAGGAGCTGGGTCAACCCCACGTCCGGGGCACCGAGGGCGATGATCTGCACGGTCGCGAGGATTCCGACGGCGGACAGCGAGACGGTCGCAGCGAGGCGCGAGCGCGCGGCGACCACCATCACCACCGAGGCGGCGATCAGCAGGAGGAGGATCGCGTCGATCGGCCGGGACAGCCCCGGCGTCACCGGCGGCATCGACGGCGCCACCGCGATCAGCCCCGCCCCGATCACGAGCGTGAACGTGGCGATGATCGCGGCGGCGTGCCGGGTGGCGTAGTCCGCCTCGACGGTCCTGTTCACCCGGACGCCGAGCGCGCGGGCCCCCACGTGGATCCGCTCGATCACGCCGACGCCGTCGATCGGCAGCAGGGTCTTCTCGAACACGCCCTGCAGCTGCCGGCGCCGCAGGATGACCGCCACGCCCGCCGCGATCACCAGCGCGGTGACCAGGAGCTCAACCGTGAAGCCGTGCCACAGGTAGAGGTGGGTCTCCACCTCGAGGTGGGGCAGCGCCGCCTCCACCGCCCGTCCCACGGGCACGTCGAGCACGCCCACCGCGAAGGCGAGCGGCACGCTCACCACGATGGGGAGCGCGGCGGGGAGGAACAGCCCGGGGGTGGTGCCGTGCACCGGCCGGGGGTCCGTGCCGTCCACGAAGCCGCCGAACACGATCCGAACGGAGTAGGCGAAGGTCAGGACGGCGCCGGCGGCCATGACGATCAGGGCCGCCCAGCCCGCCCAGGCGTCGCCGGGGGCCTGGCGCATCGCGGCGAGCATCGATTCCTTCGAGATGAAGCCCAGCATCGGTGGGACGCCCGCCATCGAGGCCGTGCCGAGCACCACCACGGCGAAGCTCCACGGCATCTGGCGGTAGAGCTGCGGGAGTCGGCGCAGGTCCCGGGTGTGGGTGGCATGGTCCACCACGCCCACCATCATGAAGAGGCCGGACTTGAACAGCGCGTGGGCAATCGTGTGCAGTACGGCCGCGGTGATCGCGTACTCGGCGCCGATCCCGATCGTGGCCACGATGAGTCCGAGCTGGCTGACCGTCGAGTAGGCCATCAGCTTCTTCAGGTCCGTCTGCTGCAGCGCCACCCGGCCACCGAGCAGGGCGGTGTAGAGCCCCACCACCAGCAGGAGGACGTTCCAGACGAGCGTGTCGTGGAACGCGGGGCTGAACCGCATGAGCAGGAAGATGCCCGCCTTCACCACCGCCGCGGCGTGCAGGTACGCGCTCACGGGGGTGGAGGCCGCCATGGCGTCCGGCAACCACAGGTGGAAGGGGAACTGGGCGGACTTCGTCATCGCCGCCGTCGCGATGAGGACGGCCAC
>RZYE01000030.1 GCA_009930425.1 Actinomycetota bacterium
CGAGAAGGACATCATCATCATGTTGAGGACCGACTTGGCCCGGGACATGCCTCCGTAGAAGAAGGCGAGTGCTGGTGTCATGAGCAGAACCAGCGACGCTGACATGAGCATCCAGGCGGTTGCTCCGGTGTCGAGTTCCATGTTTCCTCCTGTTCCAGCACGATCGGCTGGTTCGGGGACAACATTTCAGGAGCGACGTTTCGGCCCGCGTCCGCGGATGTTTCGCGACGGTGACAAAGGCCCCGGCCCGGTGACATTCGTGTTACCGGGCCGGGGCCTGTGAGCCACCTCTCAAGGGGCGTGTGAGCTGGGTCTCAGCTCAGGAGCGCGTCGACGAATCCCTCCGCGTCGAAGGGCGCGAGGTCGTCCGGGCCCTCGCCGAGGCCCACGTACTTCACGGGCACGCCGAGCTCTCGCTGCACCGCGATGACGATGCCGCCCTTGGCGCTGCCGTCCAGCTTGGTGAGCACGATGCCGGTGACGTCGACGACGTCGGAGAACACCTGGGCCTGCCGCATCCCGTTCTGTCCGGTGGTGGCGTCCAGCACGAGCAGCACCTCGCGCACCGGTGCCTCGCGGCCCATCACGCGCTTGATCTTCCCGAGCTCGTTCATGAGGTCGGACTTGTTCTGCAGGCGCCCCGCGGTGTCGATCAGGACGACGTCGGCGCGGCGCTGGCGGCCCTCGCGCACGGCGTCGAAGGCGACGGACGCCGGGTCGGCGCCCTCCCGGTCCGCGCGGACAACGTCCACGCCGACCCGTTGACCCCACGTGGTGAGCTGGTCCGCGGCCGCGGCGCGGAAGGTGTCGGCCGCCCCGAGGACCACGCTGTGGCCGTCCGCGACGAGTACGCGGGCGATCTTGCCGACGGTGGTGGTCTTGCCCGTGCCGTTCACGCCGACCACGAGGACGGTGGCCGGGTGGGGTTCGCCGTCGTCGCCGACCACCGGCGAGATGTCGAGCGTCCGGTCCATGGAGGGGTCCACGAGGGCCACCAGCTCGCGCCGGAGCACGGCCCGCACGGCCTCGGGATCGGAGGTGTCCAGCACCTTCGCCTCGCGGCGAAGCGTGGTCATCAGCTCGGTCGTGGGACCCATCCCCACGTCCGCGAGCAGGAGGGTCTCCTCGAGCTCCTCCCAGTCCTCCTCGGTGAGGCGGCCGCGGGACAGCACCGTGAGGAGGGCGTTGCCGATGGCACCGGAGCGGGCCAGGCGGGCGCGCAATCGCTGCCAACGGGTGGCGGAGGCCTCAGGCCGTTCGAGGGTGGGCGGGGCCTCGACGGACTCCCGCTCGAGGGTCGCGGTGGCGGTGGTCGACTCCGCGCCGAGGTCACCCGGGTACGGGCTGGCCTCCGACGGCGGGAGCTCGGCGTTCCTGCCACGCCCCCGCGTGACGACGACGGTGAGTGCCACGATCAGCAGCAGCGCCACCGCCGCGATGATGGCGATCTGGATGGGTTCCATGGGGTCCTCCCGGTCAGGGGGTGGGGGTGCGGGTCAGCGACGCACGCGGGCCTCGGCGAACAGTCCCCGCAGCTCGTCGGGGGTGGTGTAGCCGGGCAGGGACTGGTTGTCGGGATCCCGGAGGAGCTCCTCGAGGCTGGCGTCCACAGCGGCCTCCCCGGTGGTGTCACGGACGCGGAAGGCGTCGAAGGAGTCGGCGAACCACCGGAGCCACCCCTCCTCCGGCCTCCGGCCGAGCCAGAGCGGGGACATGGCGGCGGCGGCCACGGCGAGGCACAGCAACACGAAGACGAATGATCCGGTCATGCCTCAATTATCACGGCCGTACCGGCGCAACGGGGTACCCGAACCGGCCGGTTGCGGGCCCGGGCCGGTGAGTTCCCTTACACCGGGACGGTCTCTTTGCCCAGCCTTTGTGAGATCACGGTGGTGACGCCATCGCCACGCATGGTGACCCCGTAGAGGGCGTCGGCGACCTCCATGGTGCGCTTCTGGTGCGTGACCACGATGAGCTGGGAGTCCTCGCGCAGTTCGCGGAGGATCTCGAGCAGCCGGCCGAGGTTGGTGTCGTCGAGGGCTGCCTCGACCTCGTCCATGACGTAGAACGGGGAGGGGCGCGCCTTGAAGATCGCGACCAGGAGCGCGACGGCCGTGAGTGAGCGCTCGCCGCCGGACAGCAGGGAGAGCCGCTTCACCTTCTTGCCGGCGGGGCGGGCCTCGATCTCGATGCCGGTGGTGAGCAGCTCGTCCGGGTCGGTGAGCACGAGGCGGCCCTCGCCGCCGGGGAAGAGCCGGGCGAACACCTCCTCGAAGGCGGCAGCGGTGTCCCGGAACGCCTCGGCGAACACGCGCTCGACGCGCTCGTCGATCTCGCGCACGATCTCGAGGAGGTCGGCCCGGGACTTCCGCAGGTCCGCGACCTGGTCGGTGAGGAACTGGTGCCGCTCGGCGAGCGCCGCATGCTCCTCCAGGGCGAGCGGGTTCACGCGTCCGAGGCGCTCGAGGTCCTTCTCGGCCCTGGCGAGCCTCCTCTCCTGCTCCTCCCTGACGTAGGGCCGGGGCTCCGGTGCGTCCTCCCCCCCGGTGACGAACACCGGGACGAGCATGTGGGGGCCGTACTCCTCGACGAGGACCTCCGGGTCGAGTCCCAGGTCGGCGACGGCACGCTCCGCGAGCTGTTCCACGCGCAGCCGTTGCTCGGCGCGCACCACCTCGTCCCGGTGCGCGGCGTCGGTCAGGCCGGAGACGAGTGCGGTCGCCTCATCGAGGGCGGTCCGGAGCCGGGCGATCTCCTCGTCGTGCGAGGACCGGGCCTCCTCCAGTGCGCCCCGCGCGTCGGACGCGCTCGTGAGGGATGCCGTGATCGCTCCGAGGACCGCCGTGGCGTCGTCGCGCACCTCCGCGGCCACGGCAGCGGCTCGTGCGCGCCGCCGTTCGCGATCCTCCGCCCGGCGCCGGGCCTGCCGTTCGGCGTCGGCAGCGGCCTGGAGGGACTGCGCTCGTCCGGACAGGGCCGCGACCCTCTCCTCCAGCGTGCGCAGCTGGAGGCGCGCGTCGGTCTCCTCGCGGCGGGCGGTGCGGGCGGCGTCGGCGGCAGAGTCGCGGTCCCGGGTGGCTCCGGCGAGGTCCTCCTCCGCCTGCTCGGGTTCGCGGGCGGCGATGTCGAGGCGGGTGACGAGTGCCGCCAGCTCGGCGCGGTGCTCCTCGCACTCCCCGGCGAGGCGTGCGATGACGGGGGCGGCGCGCTCGGCCTCGGCCCGCGCCGACCGGATGACGGAGCCGAGCCGCCCGAGCCGTTCGGCGACGGCGGCGATCGTCGCGTCCGACTCGTGGAGGGCGGCGAGGGTGGCGTCGGCCTCACTGCTCGCCGCGGCGACGGCCTCGTGGGCCGGTCCGAGGGCGAACCGGATGGCCTGGAGGTCCAGCGTGGCAGCCTCGGCGGCGGCCCTGGCCTCCTCGGCGGCGGCCTGGAGGGCGAACACGCTCGACCTCTCGTCCCCGCCCCCGGCCGCCCGGGTGCCGGCCAGGAGGTCTCCGCCCCGGGTGACGGCCACCAGCCGCGGGTGCGCCGCGAGGACGGCGCGGGCGTCGGCGAGGTCCTCCACCAGGGCGACACCCTCGAGGAGGTCGGCGACGGTGCCGGCCACCGCGCCGTCGCAGGTGACGACGTCGCGGGCCCACGTGGCGCCGTCGGGCGGCGGTCCGGGCTCCGGTCCCGGGGCGGACGAGGCGACGACGAGCCGCACGGCCCCGAGCTCGCCCTCGCGGGCCGCCCGGATCGCGTCCACCGCGCCGTCGATCGACTCTGCCACGGCGGCGTCGGCGAGTGGTCCCAGGTGGGCGGCGATGGCCACCTCCCACCCGTCGGCGACGTGGAGGCGTTCCGGCAGCGCGCCGAGCAGTCCCGCCGTCCCCGCCTCGAGCAGGGCTCCCGTCGCATCCGAGCGCCGGAGGGACAGTGCGAGCGCCTCGAAACGCGTCGTGGCGGTCGAGTGGCGGTGGTGCGCCTCCCGTTCCCGCTCGAGGAGCATCTCGAGGGCCGCCCGTGCCTCGTCCAGGGCGGCGAGGGCGGCCTCGTGGGCGGCGTCGAGGTCCTCCTCCCCGTCCTGGGCCCCGGCCACCTGCAGTTCGAGCGCGGCGAAGTCCGCCTCGGCGGCGTCGGCGCGGCTGGTGGCGGCGGCCTGCGTCTCCCGCATCCGGCCGAGCTCGGCCTCCGCGGCCTCGAGGCGGGACCGGCGGGCCGCCACCTGCCCGGTCAGGCGGGCGAGGCCCTCACGACGGTCGGCCACGCCCCGGTGGACGGCGGCCAGTGCGTGCTCGGCCGCGCGCTCGGACTCCTCCGCCGCCACCCGCCGGGCGGTCGTGGAGGCGAGCGCCTCCCGCGCCCGTCCCGCCTCGGCGGCGAGGGCGGACTCCTCCGCACGGACGGCGGCCGCACGGGCGTCGAGCGAGTCGGGGTCCTCCCCGCGGTGCGGCTGTGCCGGGGTCAGGTGCCGGCACCGCTCGGAGGCCAGGGTGTGGAGCGAGGTGAAGCGCTCCGCGAGCGATCGGAGCGCGTAGTAGGTGTCGGTGGCGTCGCGAACCTGGGGGGCGAGCGCGGCGGCGGCGGACTCCTCGGCGGCCAGCGCCGTCCGCAGCGACTGTGCCTCACCCTCGGCGGCGGCGAGCCGTGTCCGCAGTTCCTCCTCGTCCCTGACCTCGGAGGCGAGGCGGGCCTGTGCCTGGACGAGGTCGTCGGCCAGCAACCGGGCGCGGGCGTCCCGGACGTCGGACTGGATGACCGCGGCCCGCCGCGCCACGTCCGCCTGGCGGGCGAGCGGGCCGAGTTGGCGGCGGATCTCGGTGGACAGGTCGGTCACGCGCTGCAGGTTGGCCGCCATCGCCTCCAGCTTGCGCAACGCCTTCTCCTTGCGACGCCGGTGCTTGAGGACCCCTGCGGCCTCCTCGATGAAGCCGCGGCGATCATCCGCGGTGGCGGTGAGGACGGCGTCGAGCTGGCCCTGGCCGACGATCACGTGCATCTCGCGGCCCATCCCGGTGTCCGAGAGCAGCTCCTGGATGTCGAGGAGGCGGCACGGCGAGCCGTTGATGGCGTACTCGGAACCACCGTTCCGGAACAGCGTCCGGGAGATCGTGACCTCGGAGTAGGCGATCGGCAGCGCACCGTCGGCGTTGTCGATGGTGAGGGAGACCTCGGCGCGGCCGAGGGGGGCCCGGGTGGAGGTTCCCGCGAAGATCACGTCCGCCATCGCGCCGCCGCGCAGCGACTTGGCGCCCTGCTCCCCCATCACCCAGGCGAGCGCGTCCACCACGTTGGACTTGCCGGAGCCGTTGGGTCCCACCACGCAGGTGATCCCGGGCTCGAAGTGCAGGGTGGTTGCCGACGCGAAGGACTTGAATCCACGCAGCGTCAGCGTCCGGAGGTGCACTCCCTCACAATACCGGCACCGTCACGGACGGCCCGGCAGGCCCCGCTCAGCCGAGCTCGGGGAACCAGATGGCGATCTCGCGGGCGGCGGACTCGCGCGAGTCCGAACCGTGGACGAGGTTCTGGATCTCGGGCGTTCCCCAGTCGCGTCCCAGGTCGCCGCGGATGCTGCCCGGGGTGGCGGAGGTGGGGTCGGTCGGCCCGGCGAGGGACCGGAAGCCCTCGACCGAGCGTTCGCCCTCCACCACGAGCGCCACGAGCGGACCCGAGGACATGTAGGCCACCACCCCGGCGAAGAACGGCTTGGCGGCGTGCTCGGCGTAGTGGGTGGCGAGGATGTCCTCGCTGGCCCGGACCATCCGGAGCGCGGCGATGCCGTAGCCCTTCGCCTCGATCCGCCGCAGGATCTCGCCGACCAGGCCGCGGCGGACGGCGTCGGGCTTGATGAGGACGAGGGTGCGTTCCGTTGTCACGGCTCCACACTACCGGCGGCCGCGATCCGCTCCCGGCGTTCACGGTCGATCCGCCCGCCGACCCGCTGCGCGATCACCCACATCACCACGAAGACCACGGTGAGGACGAGCATCGTGGGAACCAGGATCGACACCGCCAGCAGCGCCGCCTGCACGAGCCACCCGAGGGGGTACCCGAGCCGGGTGCGCAACGTGCCGGCCGCGGCCACGGCCAGGACCATCAGCGCCCCCGCGACCGCCCAGACGATCCCCGTGGGGGCCAGGCGCAGCCCGATGGCCACCAGGGCGGCGAAGAACACCACGAAGACCTCGCTCGCCAGGATCGACGTGCTGAAGAGCCGGCGGGCGGAGGAGGGGGGTCGGGGCTGGTCGGTCATGGGGAACAGGGTGCCACATCAGGCGAAGCCCGAGGCCACCAGGGCCGTGACGGCCTCGACGGCCTCCCTCGCCTCCCGTCCGGTCGCGGCGACCTCCAACTCGGCGCCCATCGGGAGGTCGAGCAGGATGAGGGCCGTCACCGAGGTGGCGTCCGCACCGTTGACGGTGACCTCGGCGTCGAAGCCGGCCGCGAGGTTCGCCAGCATCGCCGCGGGACGGGCGTGCAGCCCGATGTCGTTCACGAGGGTGACGGTCCGCGTGTGCGCCCCGGCAGGGACGTCGCCGGCGGGCGGTGCGGGCGGCGCGCCGGCCCCCTCCGCGGCGGCGACGACGTCACCGAGCTCGCGGCCGATCTGTGCCGCGACCGCAGCTGCCACGCTCCCCTCCACGAGCGGGGCGTCGGCGATGCGGGCCGGGACGCCCTCGCCGAGGAGCTCCAGCACCGCGGCAGCGGTCATCGTGGCCGAGCCGAGGTCCGTGAGCACCGCCACCGGGTGCCCGGCCTCCAGGAGTTCACCGACGGCGTGGGAGACCCTGTCGAAGGAGGTCCCGATGCCGCCGTCGTCGGTGCCGCCGGCCGCCCGGAGGGCGACGTCCGGGGCCATCTGGGCGGCCACCTCCACCACTCCCTCGGCGAGGCGCGCGGAGTGGGCGACCACCACCAGCGCGACCCTCACCGTGCCCCCTCCGCCGCGGTGGCGGCCGCCTCGAGCAGCAGCGCCGTGGACTGCGCGCCCGGGTCCCGGTGCCCGGCGGAGCGCTCGCCCAGGTAGGAGGCGCGCCCCTTCCGGGCGACCAGGGGCTCGGTCGCGAGGGCCCCGGCGGCGGCGGCGTCCGCGGCGGCACGCAGCACGGCGGCCGGCCCGGCTCCCGCTCGCGCTGCCGCACTCGCCGCTTCCACCGCCGGTGACCACGCGTCGACCATCGTCTTGTCCCCGACCTCCGCCTTCCCGCGCGCCACGATCCCGCCCAGGGCCGCGGCGAGGACCGCCGCCACGGCGTCGGCGTCGAGCTGGGCGGGGGCCGCCGCGGCGGCCCGGAGGAAGGCGGTGCCGTAGAGCGGCCCGGCCGCGCCGCCCACCGTCGAGATGAGGGTGGCGGCGGCGAGCTTCAGCGCGGCCGGGACGTCCGCGGGCGGCGGGTCGAGGCGCGCGACGACGGCGGTGAAGCCGCGGTCCATGTTCTCGCCGTGGTCCCCGTCGCCGATCGCGCGGTCGAGTTCGATGAGGTCGATCCGGGCATCCGCCATGGCGTGGCCCGCGCGCCGCAGGAAGTCCAGCGCCCAGTCGAGTCCGAGGGCTTCCACGGCTGCCTACAGCCCGCGCCGGAGTGCCGCGGTGTGGACGGGGGCATCCCACAGCTCGAGGAGCGCGTCATCGAGCCGGAGCACCGTGACCGACGCGCCCTGCATCTCGAGGGACGTGGTGTGGTTGCCGACCAGCGAGCGGGCGACGACGATCCCGGCGTCCTCCAGGCGCCGGCGCGCATGCCCGTAGACGATGTACAACTCGGAGGCGGGGGTCCCACCCATGCCGTTGACGAGGAGGAGCACGCGCTCGCCCGCCCCGACCCCCAGGTCAGCGACGACGGCGTCCAGCAGCCGGTCCGTGATGCGGTCCGCGCCCTCGAGCGGGATCCGGTGGCGTCCCGGCTCCCCGTGGATGCCGATGCCGATCTCGATCTCGTCCTCGCCGAGATCGAACGAGGGCTTGCCGGCATGCGGGACCGTGCAGGCCGTCAGCGCCACGCCCATGGAGCGCACGTTCGCCACCGCGTGCCGCGCGATCTCGGCGACGGCGTCGAGGCCGTCCCCGCGCTCGGCCGCGGCCCCGGCCACCTTCTCCACCAGCACGGTGCCGGCGACACCCCGGCGCCCGGCGGTGTACAGCGAGTCCTCGACCGCGACGTCGTCGTTGACGAGCACCGAACGCACCTCGATGCCCTCCAGGGTGGCGAGTTCCGCGGCGGTCTCGAAGTTGAGGACGTCCCCGGTGTAGTTCTTCACGATGTGCAGGACCCCGGCGCCGCCGTCGACGGCGCGGGTCGCGGCGAGGATCGGGTCCGGGGTGGGCGAGGTGAAGACGGCGCCCGGGACCGCGGCGTCGAGCATCCCGACCCCGACGTAGCCGGAATGGAGCGGTTCGTGGCCCGAGCCCCCTCCCGAGACGATCCCCACCTTGCCTGCCACCGGGGCGTCCCGACGGACCACGAAGGTGGGGTCGAACTGCGCGCGCACGACGTCCTCGTGGGCGGCGGCGAACCCGGCGACCGACTCGGCGACGACGTCACCGGGACTGTTGATGAGCTTCTTCACGGTTGTCCCCTTCGACTCTCCTACTCTGCCCCGTCCCGGGGCCGAGCGGAAGGGAACCGGTCAGGCGCCCCCGTCAGGCGTCGGTGCGGCCGAGCATGGCCCGCGCCTCCGCGGCCAGCACCACCGAGCCGATGACCAGCACGCCGGTGGTTCCCGCCGGACCCCCACCCGTCTCGGCGAGGCCGGCGGCCCGGTCGATCGCGTCGGCGAGCGAGGGCGCGAGGTGGGCGCGGTCCGGATCGAAGACGTCCTGGGCGATCTCGAACAGCTCAGACGTGTCCATGGCCCGCGAGGACTGCATCCGCGTGATCACCACCTCGTCGAGGAGCGGTTCCAGCTCCGCGAGCATCGACTCGGCGTCCTTGTCCGCCATGCACGCGACGACCCCGACCAGGCGATCGAAGGCGAAGGCCTCCTCGATGGCCTCGCGCACGGCGACCATCCCGGCCGGGTTGTGGCCGGCGTCCACGAGGATGGTGGGCGAGGTGCGCACCACCTCGAGGCGGCCCGGCGAGCGGGTCCTGACGAAGGCCTCCTCGACCACGTCCCCGGGAAGGGCCCCGCCCCCGAAGAAGACCTCGGCGGCGACGAGCGCGAGCAGGGCGTTGTGGGCCTGGTGCTCGCCGTGCAGGGAGAGGGGGATCTCGGTGTAGGTCGCGGCCGGGGTGCGCAGGGTCAGCACCTGTCCGCCGACGGCCATGTCCCGCCGGGCAACGCCGAAGTCACGCCCCTCCTCGAGCAGCCGGGCACCCGCCGTGGCAGCGGCGACCGCGACGATGCCGGAGACCTCCTCGCGCTGCTCGGCGGAGACCACCACGGAGCCGGGCTTGATGATCCCGACCTTCTCCCCGGCGATCTCGCGCAGGGTGGAACCCAGCCAGCGCTGGTGATCGTGGGACACCGGGGTCAGCACCGCGATGTCCCCCTCGACGACGTTCGTGGCGTCCCAGCGGCCGCCCATGCCCACCTCGATGACGGCGACGTCGACCGGGGCGTCCGCGAACGCCGCGAAGGCCATGACGGTGAACACCTCGAAGAAGCTCAGCCTCGGGCCCCCCTCGGCCTGCGAGCGGGCGTCCACCATCGCGATGTAGGGCTCGACGTCCTCCCAAGCGGCGACGAAGCCCTCCGGGCTGATGGGAACACCGTCGATGGCGATGCGCTCGCGCACGGTGTGGAGGTGGGGCGAGGTGAAGCGCCCGGTACGCAGCCCCATCGCCGAGGCGAGTCCCTCGATCATGCGGGCGGTGGAGGTCTTGCCGTTGGTGCCGGTGAGGTGGATCGTGCGGAACGCGCGCTGCGGATCCCCGAGCAGCTCGCACACGGCCGCCACGCGGCTGAGGGACGGCTGGACGTCGTGCTCCGGCGCCCGCTTCAGGATCTCCCGGTAGATCTCCTCGACCCGCTGCTCGGCGTTCACCCCTCCACCTTCGCCAGGCCCTCGATGGCGAGCTCGGGACCGATCCGGGTGGTGAGGTCCACGGTCAGGGTCTCCCGGCACACCATCTCCTCGTGGGCCTGCACCCACGCCATCCGGGACGCCGGCAGGACCACCGTGAGGGCGATGCGGTCGGCCACGTGCAGCCCCGCCTCCTTGCGCGCGTCCTGGACGAGGCGGACGAGGTCGCGGGCGTAGCCCTCGGCCTCGAGCTCCTCGTCCACGGTGGTGTCGAGGACCACGAACGCGCCGGACTCCAGGACCGCGGCCACCGACCCCTCCTCCGCGTCGACGGCGGTGGTGAGGTTGTACTGGCCCTCGTCGAGGACCACGGGGGCGCCGTCGAGCGTCACGCCGGGGAAGCGGACGCCCGCTTCCACGCGCTCCCACTGGCCCGCGCGCACCGCGCCGAAGAGCTTCGAGGTGAGCTTCCTGACCTCGCCGGTGAGGGTGCGGGGCAGCAGGGTGAGCTCCTCGCGCACCGTGAGGCCGGAGCCGGCCGGATCGACGAGCACGACCTCCTTGACGTTGACCTCGGAGGCGATGAGCGCCCGGAACTTCTCCAGCAGCCGGGGGTGGGCGGTCACCACGCGCAGGGTCCGCAGCGGCAGCCGGACCCGCAGCCGGCTCGCCTTGCGGAGGGCGTGCGTCGCGGACACCACGGCGCGGACCTCGTCCATCGCGGCCACCAGGTCCGGGTCGGCAACGGTCTCGGGAAGGTCGGGCCAGTCGGTGAGGTGCACGGAGCGCCCGCCGGTGAGGCCGCGCCAGACCTCTTCCGCCACGAGCGGGGCGAGGGGCGCCATGACGCGGGTGAGCACCTCGAGCGCGGTGTAGAGGGTGTCGAACGCGCGGGTGTCCTCCTCCCAGAACCGGTCCCGCGTGGTGCGCACGTACCAGTTGGTGAGCAGGTCGAGGTGGTCGCGGATCTCCAGGGACGCGGCGGGCAGGTCGTAGGCGTCGAGGAGCTCGCCGACCGCCTCGGCGAGGTCGCGCGTTCGGGCGAGGACGTACCGGTCCACCACCTCCAGCCCCGCGAGGGCCTCGGGATCCTCCATGTCGACGGGGCTCGCGAGGTAGCCCTCGCCCCGGTTGCAGGTGCCGGCGTAGAGGGAGAAGAAGTACCAGGTGTTCCAGAGCGGCAGGAGCACGTGGCGGACGGCCTCGCGGATGCCCTCCTCCGCCACCACGAGGTTGCCGCCGCGCAGCACCGGGGACGCCATGAGGGACCAGCGCACGGCGTCCGAGCCGTAGGTGTGGAACATCTCCTGCGGGTCGGGGTAGTTGCGCAGCTTCTTCGAGGCCTTGCGCCCGTCGTTGCCCAGCACGATGCCGTGCGAGATGCAGGACAGGAAGGCGGGCCGGTCGAACAGGGCGGTGGCGAGCACGTGCAGGGTGTAGAACCAGCCGCGGGTCTGGCCGATGTACTCGACGATGAAGTCACCCGGGAAGTGGTGGTCGAACCACTCAGTGTTCTCGAACGGATAGTGCACCTGCGCGAACGGCATCGACCCGGAGTCGAACCACACGTCGAGGACGTCGGGGATGCGGCGCATGGTGGACCGGCCCGTCGGGTCGTCCGGGTTGGGCCGGGTGAGGCTGTCGATGAACGGGCGGTGCAGGTCGGTCACCGTGACACCGAAGTCTCGCTCCAGTTCTGCGATCGAGCCGTAGACGTCGATCCGCGGGTGGGCCGGATCGTCGGACTTCCACACCGGGATCGGGCTGCCCCAGTAGCGGTTGCGGGAGATCGACCAGTCGCGTGCCCCGGCGAGCCAGTTCCCGAAGATCCCCTCCTTGATGTGCTCGGGCACCCAGGTGATCTGCTGGTTCAGTTCTACCATCCGGTCCCGGAAGTCGGTCACCCGCACGAACCAGGAGCCGACCGCGCGGTAGATCAGCGGCTCGCCGCACCGCCAGCAGTGCGGGTAGGAGTGGTTGTAGGAGGCCAGGCGCACGAGGACCGCCCGCTGGTGGGCGGGCCGGCGGGCGAGCGGCCCGGTGGAGTCCCGCAGGTCCCGCGCGATGGGCATGTTCGCCTCGAAGACGTGTTGCCCGGCGTAGTCGGACACCTCGGCGGTGAAGCGGCCGCCGTCGTCGACCGGCACGACAGTGCCGATCCGCCACGCCTGGCAGGCGAGCATGTCGTCCTCGCCGAAGGCGGGCGCCATGTGCACCAGGCCGGTGCCGTCCTCGGTGGTCACGAAGTCGCCGGGGATGAGCGTGAAGGCGTTCGGGCCCGGGGCCTCGTGCGACACGAAGTAGTCGAAGATCGGGGCGTAGCGCCGCCCCACCAGGTCCGTGCCACGGTGCCGTGCCACGACCTCGGGCGACTCCCCGAGCTCCTTGGCGTGGGCGCCGAGCAGGTCCTCGGCGAGCAGGACCTGCTGGCCGGCGAGCGCGCCCTCGGACGGGACCACGGTGACGTAGGTGATCTCCGGGCCGACGGCGACGGCGAGGTTCGAGGGCAACGTCCACGGCGTCGTCGTCCAGATCAGGGCGAGCTCGCCGGTCTCGAGGCGCAGCCCCACGGTCACGGTCTGGTCCTGGCGGTCCTGGTAGACGTCGTCGTCCATCCGGAGCTCGTGGTTGGACAGCGGGGTCTGGTCCTTCCAGCAGTACGGCAGGACGCGGTACCCCTCGTAGGCGAGGCCCTTGTCGTACAGCCGCTTGAAGGCCCAGATCACCGACTCCATGAAAGGGGTGTCCATGGTCTTGTAGTCGTTGGCGAAGTCCACCCAGCGCGCCTGGCGGGTGACGTAGTCCTCCCACTCCTTCGCGTAGGTGAGGACGGAGGACCGGCAGGCGTCGTTGAAGACGTCGATGCCGATCTCCTCGATCTGGGTCTTGTCCGTGATCCCGAGGATGCGCTCGGCCTCGAGCTCGGCGGGCAGGCCGTGGGTGTCCCACCCGAAGCGCCGCTCGACGCGGCGGCCCCGCTGGGTCTGGAAGCGCCCGACGACGTCCTTGACGTACCCGGTCAGCAGGTGGCCGTAGTGGGGCAGACCGTTGGCGAAGGGCGGACCGTCGTAGAACACGAACTCGTTGGCGCCGTCCTCGCCCGCCTCCCGCTGGTCGATGGAGGCCTGGAACGTGCCGTCGGCCTTCCAGAAGGCCAGGACGTCGTCCTCGATCGCGGGGAGGTCGGGCGAGGGGGTCAGCTCGGTGTCCCGGTGCAACGGGTAGTGCGTCACGAGTGCTCCTGATGGTGGTGGACGGGCCCGTGGGGACGACGTGAGCCGCGGTACCACCCCACTTGTCCCCGCCGGGGGGACCACTCGTTGCCGCGCTGTGACGGGCGCGCCCGTCCGGTTCTACTGGGCCATGGGCCGTTCTTCCGGAGGCTCACCGGTGATGGCCGGGTCAGTGCCTTGTGGCGCTCACTGTACCCGGAGGACGGCCCGACGTTCCAACCTCAGGACGCGAAGGGATCCGGGAAGCCGACGTACACCGTCTCGAGGTAGTCCTCGATGCCCTCGGAACCACCCTCGCGGCCCATCCCGGAGTGCTTCACGCCGCCGAACGGGGCGGCTGCGTTCGAGATGGTGCCGGAATTGACCCCGAGCATGCCGACCTCGAGGGTCTCGGTGAGCCGCAGCACCCGCGCCATGTCCGCGGTGTGGACGTAGCCGGCGAGCCCGACGTCCGTGGCGTTGGCCATCGCCACCACCTCCTCCTCGGTGTCGAAGGTGACCACCGGCGCGACCGGCCCGAAGATCTCGTCGTTCGCGATGGCCGCCCCCGGTGCCACGTCCGCGAGCACGGTCGGCCGGTAGAAGTACCCGGGCCGGTCCACCGCGCACCCACCGGTGACGATGCGTGCCCCGGCGGCGACGGCGTCCCGCACCATCGCGTCGATCCGGGCGCGCTGCCCCTCGGAGACGATCGGACCCATCTCGGAGGCCGGGTCGAGCCCGTCGGTGATGGTGAGGGCCTCGAACCGCTCGGCGAGGCGGCGCGAGAACTCCTCGGCGATCGAGGAGTGCACGTAGAAGCGGTTGGCGGCGTTGCACGCCTCCCCCATGTTGCGCATCTTGGTCTGGAACGCGCCTGCCACCGCCGCGTCGAGGTCCGCGTCCTCGAACACGATGAACGGGGCACAGCCGCCGAGTTCCATCGAGGTGCGCACCACGTTGGACGCCGCCTCCCTCAGGAGTGCCATGCCCACGGGGGTGGAGCCGGTGAAGGACAGCTTCCGCAGCCGGCGGTCCTGGATCATGGGCCCCGTCACCGGGGGCGCGAACGTCGTGGGGATGATCCCGACCACGCCGTCCGGGACGCCGACCTCCTGGAGCACCCTCACGAAGGCGAGCGAGGTGAGCGGCGTGAGGTCGGAGGGCTTCAGGATGGCGGTGCACCCGGCGGCGAGCGCGGCGGCCACCTTGCGGGTCGCCATGGCCAGGGGGAAGTTCCACGGGGTGATGAGCAGGGCCGGGCCGACGGGCCGCTTCACCGTGAGGATCCGGAGGTTCCCCTCCGGGGACGGGGTGTACCGGCCGTTGATGCGGACCGCCTCCTCGGAGAACCAGCGCACGAACTCGTTGCCGTAGGTGAGCTCGGCACGCGACTCCGCGAGCGGCTTGCCCATCTCCAGCGTCATGAGGGCGGAGAACTCCTCACCGAGTTCGTTCACCCGCTCGAATGCAGCCCGGAGCAGCTCCGCCCGGACGCGGGCGGGAGTGGCGGCCCAGTCCCGCTGCGCCGCGGCGGCCGCATCGAGGGCGGCCATGCCGTCGGCGGGACCGGCGTCCGCCACCGTGGTGAGGACCTCGCCGGTGGCGGGGTTCAGGACGTCGAAGCGGCGGCCGTCCGCGGCCGGGCGCCAGGTGCCCCCGATGAGGAGGTCGGTCGGGGCGATCCGCAGGGCGCGGGCCGCGAGGTCGTCATTGGTCATGTGGTCCACCTTCGGGTTGTGCCGACGCCGGCCCCACCGTGGGACCCGCACTCCTTCGATCCAGCGTGCCGCAGGGATCCACAGTCCATCGCTTGACATGTGGCGTGGCCCACTGCATGATTCATGTATCAGATCGTATATGACTTCATGGACGAAGGGTAGGGATGGACGCGATCAGCGAGAAGATCCGGCCGGGGAAGGTCGTGGCCGTACACCTGAGCTACCGCTCCCGGGCGGAGCAGCGCGGACGGACGCCGGCGCACCCCTCCTACTTCCTGAAGGCGACGAGCTCCCTGGCGGGACCCGGTGAGGTGACCCGTCCCGCCGGGACCGAGCTCCTCGGCTTCGAGGGAGAGATCGCCGTCGTCATCGGCACGGCCGCGCGCAACGTCTCCCCCGCCGACGGCTGGTCCCACGTCGGCTGGGTCACCGCCGCGAACGACCTCGGCCTCCACGACCTGCGCTACGCCGACAAGGGCTCGAACGTGCGCTCCAAGAGCGGCGACGGCTTCACGCCCGTCGGCCCGGACCTGATCCCCGCCGCGCAGGTCCGGCAGGACGGGCTGCGCGTGCGCACCTGGCTGGACGGCGAGCTCGTCCAGGACGACACCTCCGCGGGAATGCTCTTCACCATCGGCGAGATGGTCGCCGACCTGTCGCGGTTCATGACGCTGGAGCCCGGCGACGTCATCCTCACGGGCACGCCGGCCGGCGCCTCGGTCGCCCAGCCCGGGCAGCGCATCGCGGTGGAGGTCAGCGCGGTGGACGACCCCGCCGTCACCTCCGGACGGCTCGGGACCGTCGTCGTCGAGGGCCCCGAGCTCGCCCCGTGGGGCAACCCGCCGAAGGTCGACGACGCGCAGCGCTCCGACGCCTGGGGCCACCCGGTGAACACCGGGTTCGAGCTCACCGATGACCTGCGTGCCCGCCTGGAGAAGGTCGCGGTGGCCACCCTGTCCGTCCAGCTCCGGAAGCGTGGCCTCGACCACGTCTCCATCGACGGCGTCCGCCCGTTGCTGCCGGGGACCAAGCTCGTCGGCCGCGCGCGCACGCTCCTCTACTTGCCCTACCGCAAGGACCTCTTCGAGGCCCGCGGCAACGGCTTCAACGCCCAGAAGCAGGCCATCGAGTCGGTGCAGCCGGGCGAGGTGCTCGTGATGGGCGCCCGCGGCGATTCCTCCGCCGGCACGCTGGGTGACATCCTCGCGCTGCGCGCCAGGGTGCGCGGCGCCGCCGGCATCATCACCGACGGTGCGGTCCGCGACCACGCCCCCGTCCGCGAGGTCGGCATGCCGGTCTACTCCTCCGGCGCCCACCC
>RZYE01000223.1 GCA_009930425.1 Actinomycetota bacterium
CTGGAGTCCCGAGAGGTGGTCGTCGATGTCCTCGGGGATGTACATCGCGACGCCCCCGAGCGCGTCCACCACGTTGATGAAGCCCGCGAAGTCCACCACCACGAAGTCGTCGATGTACAGGCCGGTGAGTTCCTCCACCGCCATGATGGTGCAGGCCGCGGCTGTACCGATGTCCCCGCCCTCGGAGCCGATCTCGAAGGCGGAGTTGAACATCACGTCGTTCTGCGGCTCGGTCGTGGTCCCGTCTCCCCGGGTGCAGGCGGGGATGTCCACCAGGGTGTCCCGGGGGATCGAGACCACCTCGACACGGGAGCGGTCCGCGGAGATGTGGGCCAGCATCGTGGTGTCCGAGCGCATGCCGCTCGTGGTGCCCGTGGCGCCGGCGCCGTCGACGTCGTTCTCCCCCTCCCGGGAGTCGGAGCCGATGACGAGAAGGTTGAGCGCCCGCCCCTCGTTGATGTCCGTCGGTGGGGGAGTCCCCGACTGCGTCGGCCGGCTGGTGCCGAGGAGGTCCTCGATGTCGTGGGTCTCGATGTTCTGGTTCACCCTTCCCAAGGTCAGGCCCACCACGCTGGTGGCGAAGGCGAGGACGAACACGAGGGCAACGGCAACGGTCCGGCCGAGCGGGTGCGAGCGACGACGGCGCACCTGATGGCGCGGGGGACGACTGCGACCCGGGCGGGCGCGGATCC
This sequence comes from Actinomycetota bacterium, assembly GCA_009930425.1. GTDB lineage: Bacteria > Actinomycetota > Actinomycetes > Actinomycetales > Actinomycetaceae > UBA1383. Next base: position 693 of record RZYE01000223.1, read on the forward strand.
CATCCCCGCCGTTGAGCAGTCGTTCGACGTCCGGCACATCCCAAATCTACTCGATCGGGAACCCCAGGCGGCTGTGAGGTGAGGGACACTGGTCCCACGAAGGCGGCGACTGCGAGCGGAGGACGGTGCACATGCCGGTTCCCCAGGAGTACACGTGGCGCCTGGCCGGGCGTGGCGTCGTGTTCGACCACGCCGCCGGGCGCGTGGTCCACGGGTCACTCGAGCACGTGCACGCGGCGGACCGGGTGGCGCTCATCGCGCACTTCGACCCGGGGGCGCGACTCTCACCCTCGGTGCGCGCCCTCGTCGCTGCACTCGACGACGAGGGCTGGGTGCCCGTCGTCGTCAGCGCCTCGCCCCGGGCTCCCGACGCGTACGACCTGCCAGGGTCCGCGGCCGTCATCCTGCGGCCCAACCTCGGGTACGACTTCGGCTCCTGGGCCACCGCCCTGCGCATGCTCCCGGAGGCTCGTGCGGGCGCCGAGGTCATCCTCGCCAACGACTCGATGGTCGGGCCCTTCTCGTCCCTCCGTCCGCTCCTCGCCCGGTCGGCGGGAGCCGACGTCTGGGCGGTCACCTCCTCGCTCCAGGTCGCCCCCCATCTCCAGTCCTACTTCCTGCGCTTCGCGCCGGGCGTCCTCGCGCGCCCGGAACTCACGGCCTTCTTCGCCGGAATCCGCCACCTCACCAACAAGGTGGCGATCGTCCGGCGCTACGAACTCGGCCTCACCCGCGCGGTCCGCCGGGCCGGCCTGCGGAGTACGGCCGGCTTCCCGGCCGGGTCCCTCGACGTGGGCCGGTCGAACCCAACGATCGTGGCGTGGCGGGAGCTGATGGAGCAGGGGTTCCCGTTCTTCAAGCGCACGCTGCTGCGCGATCCGCGTGTCCGGGTGGAGCGGTCCGTGCTGCGTGCGGCCGTGCGGGACATCTTCGGGGCCGAGCTGGACCAGTTCGAGGACCCGGCATGATCCCGTGGCAGGTGCGCGCCGGCGCGGCCTTCGCCACCGGGGTGCTCGCGCAGGTGATGCGCGCCCACGGCCGGCCGGCCCGCGTGCTCCCGCTGCTCACCGCGCGCCGCGCAGGGGAGGACCCCCCACCGGAGTTGGTGACCTCCCACGGCCAGGACGGCGCGCGGATCGCGGTGGTGATCCACAGCCACTTCGCGGAGGTCCTCCCGGGGCTCCTGGCGGCGCTGGACGCCATCCCGGAGCCCTACGACCTCCTCGTCACGACGACGGCCGTCCGGGCGGACGTCTCGACGACGCCGGGGGCGGCCTCGGTCCGCGTCTTCCACGTGGAGAACCGCGGGCGGGACATCCTCCCGCTCGTCCGGCTGGTGAATGCCGGCCTCCTGGACGGGTACGGCCTGGTGTGCAAGATCCACACGAAGAGGAGTACGTGGCGGGCGGCGGGAGGCCGGTTCGAGGGGGACGGGAACGCATGGCGGGACGCGCTGGTGACCGGACTGCTGGGCTCCCGCCAGTTGGTCGGCTCGATCCTCCGGGCCTTCGAGGTGGAACCGTCGCTGACGATGGTGACCGCCCCGGGTCAGGTGCTCGGACCGCCGCACTGGGGGGCCAACCTGCCCCTGGTCCTCGCGCTCGGCAGGAGGGGCGGCCTCCCGGTGGTTCCGGGCCGTCTCCGCTTCGCTGCGGGTTCCATGTACTGGGTCCGCGGGGATGCGTTGCGCCGCCTGCGCGACCTCGGCCTCAGGTCCGCCCACTTCGACGCCGAGTGTGGGCAGGACGACGGCACCACCGCCCACGCCGTCGAGCGATACCTCGGCTACCTCGTGGCGGACGTGGGGGGCCTCGTCACCTCGGACGCCCTCGCTCCGTGAGGGCCATGCGGAGCACGGACTCGTACGCCGCGCACACGGCCTCCCACGTGAAGAACGACTGGGCACGTAGCTGGTTGTCGCGCCCCATGCGCGAGCGCGCGTCCGGGTCCGCCATGACCGCCCGGATCGCGGCCTCGATTGCCCGGGGCTCGGGGGCGCAGTACACCCCGGTCTCCCCGAGCACCTCACGGTTGTAGACGGTGTCCCGCGCCACGATCGGAGTGCCCGAGGCCATCGCCTGCACGAGGGAGGGGTTGGTCCCACCCACGGAGTGACCGTGGAAGTAGACCCCGGCGTTGGCGTACAGGCCGTTCAGGGTCGCCTCGTCCGCGACATGGCCCAGCCACCGGATCGACGGGTGGGTGCGGGCGAGGCCGGCGGCCGTGTCGTCCAGGTCGCCTCCCCACCCGGTGGACCCGACGAGGACCACGGGGTGGTCCGCCGAGAGCGTGCCGGCCGCCTCGAGGAACTCGCCCACCGTGTTCTCCGGGACGAAGCGCGCCACGAGGAGGACGTACTCACCCGCGCGCAGCCCGTCGAGGGGCGGAGGGGCGGGGTGCGGCTCCCCGCCGTAGGGGATGTAGTGGCCGGCCCGGCCGAACCGCCGGTTCCAGTACTGCTCGATGGCGCGGGCGTCGAAGACGAGTTCGGAACCGAACTGGGCGGTCATCCGGGCGCCGGCGTACAGCACCGCCTTGGCGAGCCGGCCCCACTTGTCCCGCTCCCACTCGATGCCGTCCGTGTTGACCACGGTCGGGATGCCGCGGAGGCGCAGCAGGGGCAGCCAGAAGCCGGCGGCGGTGCTCATCACGAGGGCCACGTCCGGCGGCCGGCGCAGCAACAGGAGCGTCGAGGCGAGCCCGGAGGAGAGGTTGGACAGCGCCTTGCGTTCCATCGCCCACACGGCGACGCTCGTCACGCGGGGGTCGCGGTTCGGGTCGTCGTCG
>RZYE01000031.1 GCA_009930425.1 Actinomycetota bacterium
GTCCTCGGGGGAACGCTCCGGGCCGAGGCCGTGATCGCGCTGGCGAACCTCCTGTGGGTGGTCATGCTCGCGGCGGGGGCCCTCCTCCCCCTCGACGCCGGCTCACCGCTGCGGTTCCTCCCCCCGGGCGCGCTCGGCGAGGGCCTCCGTGCCGCGGTCCAGGGCGGCTTCGACGCCGTCTCCGCGCTCGTCCTCCTCCTCTGGGGGGCTGGTCTCGCCGCCGTCGCCCGCCGCGCCCTCCGGTGGGACTGACAGGTACCGTTGACCCGTGACGCACACCGACGCCCTCACCCACCGCCTCGCCGTCGCCAACCTGGCCGCGCAGATCGGCATCATCGTCACCGGCGGGCTCGTCCGCGTCACCGGCTCCGGGCTCGGGTGCTCCACGTGGCCGCAGTGCGAACCGGGCACGTTCACGCCGGTGTTCCACGAGGAGATGTCCTTCCACCCCATCATCGAGTTCGGCAACCGCCTGATCACCTTCCTCCTGGTGGCGATCGCCCTGGCCCTGCTGCTGGCCGTGCACCGCCGCGAGCCCGTTCGCTCCCGGCCCCCGGCCCTCCGCCGCCTCGCGTGGGCGGTGCTCGCGCTGATCCTCGCCCAGGCGGTGATCGGCGGGCTCTCCGTCCTCGCCGACCTCCACCCGGCGATCGTCGGGTCCCACATGTACTTCTCGCTCGCCCTCGTCGCGGTGAGCGCCCACCTGCTCGTCCGGCTCCGGCAGGACGACGGCGCCGCCGTCCGTCCCCCGTCCCCCCTGCCCCGGTTGGTGGCCGCGCTGGCCGTCGCCGGGGCACTCATGCTCGTCGCGGGCGTGGTCACCACCGGGACGGGACCACATTCCGGGGATGCCGACGCGCCCTACCGCTTCGCGCTCGACCCCCTCCTCGTGACACGGACGCACTCCGCACTGGTGTGGCTGTTCGTGGCCCTCCTCGCCGCCACGGCGGTAGCGACGGAGCGCGCGGGGCTGGACTGGCGCCGGTGGCGGTGGCTCATCGCCCTCACGGTGGTCCAGGGAGCGGTCGGCTACGTCCAGTACCTCACCGGACTGCCGGAGGCACTGGTGGTGGTGCACATGTTCCTGGCAGCGGCCATGGTGGCCGCGGGGACCATGGCGATCACCTCGCTGTGGCCGCGCGAGGTTCCGGCCGAGGTGCGCCAGTCCGCCACGCAGCGGGCCTGAGGCCTAGCGGAACCACGGGGCGTCCGCCGGGCGGAGCGTCGCGTAGCCGGCCGCGCGTGCCTGCGCGCAGGCGAGGATGCCCACGGTCGCGGACGGGCTGTGCACGCGGCCGTCCAGGACGGCTGCGACGGCGTCGTCCAGCGGAACCCAGCGCAGTTCCATCTCGGCCTCCTCCTCGACGCGTTCGAAGGAGTGCTCCACCGCGTGCAGGTCCGTCGCCAGGTAGACCCGGAGCGACTCGTTGGAGCCGCCGGGGGTGCAGAAGATGTCGGCCAGGACGTGCCAGCGCCGCGCACCGAGGTCGGCCTCCTCCGCCAGTTCGCGCTCGGCGGCGGCGAGGAAGTCCTCCCCCTCCTGGTCGAGCAGCCCGGCGGGGATCTCCCACAGGGTGGCGTGCACGGGGTGACGGTACTGGCTGAGCAGCGCGACCCGGCCGGCGTCGTCGAGCGCGACCACGGCGACGGCGCCGGGATGGTCCACCCACTCCCGGACCACGGGCTCGCCGAGGTCCACCAGTTCGGAGACGATGCCGACGATCCGGCCCCTCCAGATCTCCTCACGGGAGAGCGCAGGCCTCTCGCTGCGGACGTCCTCGATCATCGGGGCGTGCGCCTGTACTCGAGCGCGGCGCCGACGAGGCCCGCGAACAAGGGGTGCGGGCGGGTGGGACGCGACCGGAACTCGGGATGGGCCTGCGTACCCACGTAGTAGGGGTGCAACTCGGCGTCCAGTTCGACGAACTCGACCAATGCGTGGTCCGGGGACGTGCCGGACAGGTGCAGGCCGCGTTCCTCGAAGCGGGCGCGGTAGGCGTTGTTCACCTCGTAGCGGTGCCGGTGCCGCTCGACCACCCGGGTGGAGCCGTAGACCGCTGCGACGAGCGACCCGTCGTCCAGCACGGCCTCGTAGTCCCCCAGCCGCATGGTGCCGCCCATGTCGCCGTCCCCGGCCACGATCTGCTGCTGTTCGGCCATGGTGGCGACCACCGGGTCCGGGGTGTCCGGGTCGAACTCGGTGGAGGACGCACGCTCGAGGTGGAGGACGTCCCGGGCGAACTCGATGACCATGCACTGCAGGCCGAGGCACAGGCCGAGGGTGGGGACACGGCGCTCCCGAGCGTGCCGGAGGGCCCCGAGCTTTCCCTCGATGCCGCGGATGCCGAAGCCGCCGGGCACCAGGACGCCGTCGACCCCGGCCAGCGCCTGCTCGGCCCCCTCCGGGGTGGTGCAGTCGTCGGAGGGCACCCAACGGACCTTCACGCGGGCCTCGTGGTGAAAGCCTCCCGCCCGGAGCGCCTCCGTCACCGAGAGGTAGGCGTCCGGCAGGTCGACGTACTTGCCCACCAGGGCGATCTCGACGAAGTGCTTGGGGTCCCGGACCCGCCGGAGCACGCGGTCCCACTCGGTCCAGTTGACGTCCCGGAACGGCACGCCGAGGCGCCGCACGACGTAGGCGTCGAGGCCCTCCCGGTGGATCACGCGGGGGATCTCGTAGATGGAGGGCGCGTCCTTGCAGGTGACGACCGCCTCGGTGTCGACATCGCACATGAGCGCGATCTTGCGCTTGACGCCCTCGGGGAGGTCCCGGTCGGTGCGGCACACGATCGCGTCCGGCTGGATGCCGATGGACCGCAGCTCCGCCACCGAGTGCTGGGTGGGCTTGGTCTTCAGCTCCCCGGACGTCGCGAGGTAGGGGATGAGGGAGACGTGCAGGAAGAAGACGTTCTCACGGCCGAGGTCCTGGCGGACCTGCCGGGCGGCCTCGAGGAAGGGCAGCGACTCGATGTCGCCGACGGTGCCACCGATCTCCGTGATGATCACGTCCGGGGCGGGGCCGCTCTCGGGGTGCGCCTGGGCCCGCATCCGCGCCTTGATCTCATCCACCACGTGCGGGATGACCTGCACCGTGTCCCCGAGGTAGTCACCGCGCCGTTCCTTGGCGATGACGGTCGAGTAGACCTGTCCGGTGGTGGCGTTCGCCGCACCGGAGAGCTCGACGTCGAGGAACCGCTCGTAGTGACCGATGTCGAGGTCCGTCTCCGTCCCCTCGGCGGTGACGAAGACCTCGCCGTGCTGGAAGGGGTTCATGGTGCCCGGATCCACGTTGATGTACGGGTCGAGCTTCTGCATGGCGACGGTCAGGCCGCGCGCCCGGAGCAGGTGGCCGAGGCTCGAAGCCGTGAGGCCCTTGCCCAGCGAGGAGGCGACTCCCCCTGTCACGAAGACGTGCCGCGGAAGAGAGGTGGCCGTAGGCCGGGAAATGTTCACCACGGGATTTCACTCTATCCCAGAACCCGGCCGTACCTCTCCTCCCACTCGATCGCGGTCTCCTCGCGGTCGGGCCAGGTTCGCGCCACCGCCCGGCCGCGGACCCCGAGCCGGTCGCGGAGCGCCGGGTCCGCCAGCAGTTCGCGTACGGCCCGGGCGGTGGCGGCCGCGTCGCCCACGGGGACGAGCCGGCCGACGACGTCGCCCCCCACCCGCAGCAGGTCGGGGATCCCCCCGGTGTCGGTGGCGACCACGGGAAGTCCGGCGGCCATGGCCTCCTGCACCACGAGGGCGCGGGCCTCCCACGAACTGGTCAGGACGAGCAGGGAGGCGGCGCGGTAGAGGGCGTCCAAGTCCGGCCTGGGCCCGAGGACGAGCAGGTCACCCGCGGTGTCCTGGGCCCGGATCCTCCCCAGGAGATCGTCGTCCGCGGAGCCGGCCACCGCCACCACGGCCTCGCCGCGGAGGGTGCGCGCGACGTCGAGCAGGACGTCGATGCGCTTCTGGGGCGCGATTCGCGCGACGGCGAGGACCAGCGGCAGTCCCGCGTGCACGCCGAGGTCCGCGAGCACGGAGTGACCGGCCTCGAGCCGGGCAGCGGCGTCCCGGCCCTCCCCCTGGAGGAGCGTGGGGACGCGCGGCGAGGGGACCGGGGCGATCTCGGCGGAACGGGCGCCGTGGGCTCGTGCGGAGTCGACGAGGTCGCTCGATGCCCCGGTGACGAGGGCCGCACGGCGGGCGACCCACCGCTGGACCGCCTCCGAGGCGATGGTCGACCCAGCCAGCACGTTGTTGTGCAGCGACACCACCAGCGGTGTCCTCCCCGAGAGGCTCGCGGCCCAGGCTCCCGCCTGGTGGCCGTGCGCGTGCACGACGTCCGCGCCACGGACGAGCGAGCGGGCCGCCCGCCACGAGGCGGCGATGCGGCGGGGGTCGCGGCCGTGGGGCCACGCGAGGCGGGCGTCGTCCCACCCGAAGGTGGCCGCGGTCAGGGCATCGGTGGCGAGCACGACGCCGTGTCCCCGGGCTCGCAGGTCCGCCGTCAGGGTGTCGACGTGCACGCCGATGCCCCCCGTCGCCTTGCCGACCACCATCAGGATCCTCATGGCTTTCCTCCGAATCGGGCGATGACCGGCGCGAGTGTCGCACGGTCGAACAGGTGGACGGCCAGGACCGTCAGTCCCGCCCCCAGGACGGCGCCCGGAACGGCGGCGACCACGCTGCCGACGATCCCGGGACCGGTGAGTGCCAGCACGGCATCGACCGCGAGCCTCCCGGCCAGCCCGCCCGCCACCGCGCCGAGGAGGCCCACCGCGAGGGTACGCAGAAGCGCCGCCGCGCCGCTCCCCGTCAGCCGCTGCGTGGCGGCCAGGAGCCCCGCCCCCGCCACCAGCATGCCGGCCGAGTTGCCCAGCGCCAGCGCCCGCAGGGTCGCCGCCGAGTCCCCGCCGGAGGGAGCCAGCACCGCGACGAGCGTTGCCGAGGCGGCGACGACGACGAGCCAACCGGCCGCCGTCGCGACCACGGCTGCCCGGCCCCGGTCGACCGCGTAGAGGACCCGCGAGGAGTGGAACACGAGGGCGAACCCGACGACACCCGGCGCGAGCCAGGTGATCGCGTCCCCCATCGCCTCGGTGACGCGGAAGACGGGCGCGGCGGTGGGGGCGTCGGCCACGAGGATCGCCATGCCGGCGAATCCGACGACGAGGATCACCCGGGTGGAGGAGTTCACGAGCCGGGCGAACTCGCCATCGGAACGGCTCGCCGCCAGCTCCGACAGGTGCGGGAAGACGGCGGTCGCCAACGGCACGGCGAGTACGGCGTAGGGCAGCAGGTAGACCGCCTGGGCGTACTGGAAGATGGAGAGCGTGCCCGGATCGCCCCCCAGGGGCGCGAGCACCACAACGGCGAGGACCGCGAGCTGTTGGGCGAGCAGGGCGCCGAGCCCGGCGCCGGCGAGCCGCAGTGCGTGCCCGGCCTCGCCGGCCGGGAAGTGGACCGCGGGCCGGAGTCGCACGCCGAGGCGTCGCACGGGCACGAGGAGGGGCAGGCTCATCGCCATGACGCCGGCAGTGGTGCCCCATCCGAGCCATGCCCTCGCTGCCGCCGGGAGGGCGCCGGGATCCCCCTGGTTCCCGGCCGCGAGGGCACCGAACACCACGTACGAGGCGATCACCACGAGGGAGGACAGCAGCGGAGCGAGCGCCGGCCAGAAGAACCGCTTGTGCGCCTGCAGGACGCCGCTCAGGACGATCCCCACTCCGTAGAGCGGGATCTGGAGGGCGAAGATGCGCAGCAGGTAGGCGACGAGGGCGTCCGCCTCGGCGGCCTCCGCGGGGCTGAGGGACACCGAGTCCGGCAGCAGGGCCGCGACCAGGTTCGCCCCGAGCGCGACCGCGACCCCGAGCGGGACCAGTGCGAGCAGCGCCCAGGTCAGGAGGGCGGACGCGGTCCGGTCGACCTCGCTCCGGAGCGACCGGGCGAGGGGCGCCGCGAGCAGCGGGACGACCACCGAGGCCAGCGCGCCGCCCGCCGCGACCTCGAACAGGATGTTGGGGATCTGGTTGGCGGTGGCGTAGGCCCCCGCGGTCGCCGATCCCCCCTCGAGCATCCACGAGTGCACGAGCCAGCGCACGAATCCGACGAGCCGGGAGGCCAGGGTGAGCGCGGCGATCATCCCGGCAGCCCCGAGGATCCCCCCGGCCGCGCGCGCGGTCATGACGGCCGGCGGCCCAGCAGGTCGATCCGGCGCAACAGCTCGTTGCCCTGGATCACGGAGGAGAAGCTCACCTTCTCGCTCGCCAGCGTGAGCAAGACGACGGCGGCGAACGTCCCGTACCGCAGGGCCCGCGACGGGGCGGATGCCACGGCGGTGCCGAGCAGTGCGCCGAGCGCGTTGGCACCGGTGTCGCCCAGCATCGTGCGCTCGCCGAGATCGTCCCCGAGGGCGGCGAGGCCGACGCCCAGGACCGCAGCGGCCCGCGCCGATCCCGCCAGCGTCCCGGCGACGGCCGCGGCAGTGGCCACCTTCAGGGTCCGGCCGGGACGGAGGTCGAAGAGGTTGAGGAGGTTGGCCGTGCCGGCCACGAGCCCGGCGCCGACGAGGACGTCCAGCGGCGTCCGCGGGCGCGGGGTGAGGAGGGCGGAGGCCACCAGGCCACTCGCCCCGATCCCGGCGATCTTGAGTGCTCCCGTGGTGACCTCGCCGCGCGCGAGGGCCCCGAGGTGCCCCTTCAGGCCCTTCGAGCTGCTGGCGGAGTCGGCGCCCAGGTCATCCACCGCGCCGAAGGAGCCGCCCCCCAGCGCCGCGACCACGGTGCCGGCAGGGGCAGGGGTGCATGCGGCGGCGGCCACCGCACCGCCCGCGGCTGCCACGCCGCCCAGGAGGCTGACCCTCCGGCCCGCGTAGTTCGTCCGTTCCCAGCGCGCCGCCCCGCCGGGCGGGCGCGAGCGGAGCGCGGCGAGCGCGGCAAGGTACCCGGCAGCCCCCACGAGGAGCGGAAGCGACCTGCTCATCCGTCCGAGCCCTCGGCCGGAGCGGTGGTCGCCTCGGCCGTGGGCGAGGCCTCCGGTGGGGCGAGCGGGGGAACCTCCACGAGCCGTGGTGCGGGCGTCTGCGCGCTGGGGGCGAACCCGTACCGGCCGTGGAGGCCGGCGAGCTCCGTCGCGACCGCGAGTGGCACGGTGACCGTTGCCGGCACCTCGCCGATCCCGTCGATGGTGGAGGTGGGGATGCCGGCCTCGCGGATCGACAGGATGAGCTCCTCGGCGGCCCCGACAGTCACCGTCGGCACCGTGGCGGCGAATCCTGCGACGACTCGCGCCCACTCGGGCTGCTGCTGCTCGGGCGTCGGCGTGGCGGTGGCGTCCTCCGTCTCTGCCGGCGGGGTCGGGCGGGGACCGACGACCACCAGCGATCCCGCAGTCCCGGCGGCCTCCTCGGCGAGGTCGAGGAACGGTTCCTCCCCGCCCACGAGCAGTTCGCCGAGCACATCGGCGTCCTCGGTGGCTCCCGCGAGCATCTGGGCGACGGCGGCTGCGAGGACCTCCTCGGAGGTGGCGTCATCCGCGGGAACCGGGTCGAGGTAGCCGGCGAGCTGCTGCGAGAAGGTCTGACGGTAGCTCGGGTCGGTCTCGACCCAGGCGTCGGTGAGGCGGGCCTCCGCCGTCACGGCCGCGCCCGCGATGGCGAGCTGGTCCGTCACCGCCGCGACGTCGTCGTCGGTGGCCCCGGGCAGGGCCAGCACGGCGACGGACTGGCCGGCCAGGGTGCCCGACGCGACCTTCTCGCCGACGTCGACGATCCAGGCGTCACGGTTGGTGGCGCCGGCGGTCTGCTCGGCCAGCTCGAGGCGCAGTTGATCGCGGTCGGCGCGCAGCAGGTCGATCTGGTCGGTGAGGGTGTCCCCGATGCTCTCCTGCAGCGGGCCCGCACCGAGGACGATGCCGACGGCGAGGGCGAGGAACACCGAGATGAGCGAGACCAGGTGGTAGCGGAAGTCGATCATGGTTCGTCCTCAGGTGGTCGGTGCCGGCGGGATGATGCCAAGGATGCCGCGCACGATGTTCACGATGTCGTCCCACCACGCCCCCGAGAGGCCGAAGATGGTCTGCCCGAAGTTGGTCGAGAGCAGCGCCACGAGGAGGGCCAGCAGGCCCGCGACGGCGAGGAGGAAGAGCTGGAGGGTGGAGATGCGCGGGCGCGAGAGCTGGGAGACGCCCTTGGCGTCGACGAGCTTCGTCCCCACCCGCAGCCTGGTCAGGAACGTGGAGGCCATGCCGGCGCGCCCCTTGTCGAGGAACTCGATGAGGGTGGTGTGCGTACCCACGGCGACGATGAGCTCGGCGCCCTTGTCGTCGGCGAGGAGCATGGCGACGTCCTCGCTCGTGCCTGTCGCCGGGAAGACGACGTGCTCGACCCCCAGCTCCTCGACGCGCTTGATGCCGGGGGCGCGCCCGTCGCGGTAGGCGTGCACGACGATCTCGGCCCCGGAGGTGAGCGCCTTGTCGGACACCGAGTCCATGTCACCGACGATCATGTGCAGCTTCATCCCGGCCTCGAGGATCGCATCGGCCCCGCCGTCCACGCCGATGAGGATCGGCCGGTACTCGCGCACGTAGGACTTCAGCATCGCGAGGTCCTCCTTGTAGTGGTACCCCCGCACCACGACCAGGACCTGGCGTCCCTCGAAGTCGGTCCGGACGTCCGGGACCCCGGCACCGTCGAAGAGGAGCTCCCGCTCCTTGAGGATGTAGCCCGCGGTGTTCGCCGCGAACGCCTCGAACTGCAGCGCGAGGCCCTCGCGGGCCGCCTCGAGGCTCTGCTCGATGGTCTCGGGATCCTGCACGGTGCCGTCCGCGACCAACCGGTCACCGTCCCAGACCTCGCCGCCGGACACCCGGAGGCGGTGGCCCTCCCGGATCCCCATGACGTCCGGGCCGAGGTCGTCCACCAACGGGATGCCCGCGTCGAGGAGGATCTGGGGCCCCAGGTTGGGGTACCGGCCGGTGGTGGACCTCGCCGCGTTCAGCACGACGGCGGGACTGCACGCGACGAGCGCCTCCGCCGAGACGCGATCGATGTCCGCGTGGTCGATCACCGCGACCTCGCCAGCACGAAGTCGCTTGGTGAGGTTCTTCGTTCGGGCGTCGACCCTCGCGACCCCGCCGAGCGCGTTGCCCCCGGCCACCGACTGCTTGCGGCGCTGGAATGGGTTGTTCACCCTGCTATGCTCCCACGCCCACCCGCTGCAGGAGTTCCGCGGCGTGCCGGATCGCGGTCGGGGACGTGTCGCCGGCCAGCATCCGGGCGAGTTCGCGTTCCCGTGCGGGACCCACGACCCGCTCCACCCGGGTGCGGGGCGTGCCGTCGGCAGCTGCCTTGGTGACCACGAGGTGGTGGTCTGCGAAGGCCGCGACCTGGGCGAGGTGGGTCACGACGATGACCTGGTGGTGCCGGGAGAGTTCCCTCAGCCGCCGTCCCACCTCGACGGCGGCGCTCCCGCCGATGCCGGCATCCACCTCGTCGAACACGAAGGTGTGGTCATCCGGCCGGGCGGCGAGACTCACCTCGAGCGCCAGCATGATGCGGGACAGCTCACCGCCGGAGGCGGCGGTCGCGACCGGGAGGGCGAGGGCCTTCGCGTGCGGGGCAAGCATCATGGACACCTCGTCACGGCCCCACGGGCCGTGCTCGGTCCCGCTGAGCCGCACCTCCAACCGGGCATCCCTCATGGCGAGGCGTCCGAGCTCCTCGTTGACACGCCGCTCCAGGTCGGCCGCGGCCGCACGACGGCGCTCGGTGATCTCCGTCGCGAGCACGTCCAGAGCGGCCCGGGCGCCAGCGAGCCGTTCCTCGAGCTGATCCCGGCTGCCCTCCTCGAGGGCACCGAGCCGACCTCGGGCGGCCTCCGCCCAGCGGAGCACGTCGTCCAGCGTGGGGCCGAAGCGGCGGGTCAGTGCGGTCAGGGCGGCACGCCGGGCGTGGATCTCGTCGAGGAGGCCCGGATCCGCCTCGAGCTCGCCCCGCTGGATCCCGATCTCGGTCGCCACCTGGGAGAGGATCCCATTGGCCTCACCCACGAGTTCCGCCCACCCCCGCAGGTCCGGACCGAGGCGCGCGGCACCGTCGAGGGCGTGGCGGACGGTGGCGAGCCGGTCCAGCACTCCGGGGCCCACGCCGTCGCCGGCCAGGACCTCGTACGCCGTCTCGACCGCGGATCGCAACTCCTCGATGTTGGTCAGTCGTTCCGCGCGCTCCCGCAACAGGTCGTCCTCGCCCGGCTGTGGCCCGACCCGGTCGATCTCCGCCAGGCCCTCCTGCAGCGCTGCGCGTTCGCCCGCGACGCGCCGGGCCGCGTCCTCCCAGTCGTGGAGCTCCAGCTCGATCCGCCGTACGGACTCGAAGGCGGTCCGGTGGCGGCCGAGCAGGTCCTCGAGCCCGGCGAACTCGTCGAGCGCCGCCCTCTGGTGCGAGGTGGACCGCAGTCGCTGCTGGTCCGCCTGTCCGTGCACGGTGATGAACTGGTCGGCGAGCTCCGCGAGCGTCGCGGCCGGGACCGAACGGCCTCCCAGGTAGGCCCGTGCCCGCCCGGCGGCCGGCACCACCCGGCTGGCGAGGAGGGCGCCGTCGTCGAGCGTGCCGCCATTGGGCTCGACCCACTCCGTGAGGGCAGCCTCGTCGCGGGCGGTGAGGACTCCCTCGACCTCGCCCTGCTCGCTGCCGTGGCGGACGAGCCGCGGGTCGGGACGCCTCCCCATGAGGAGACCGAGCCCGGTGAGCACCATCGTCTTGCCCGCCCCGGTCTCGCCCGTCAACACGCTGAGTCCCGGGCCGAGGATGAGGCCGGCCTCCTCGATCACGCCGACGTTCCGCAGCCGCAGCTCCTCAATCATGGTTGCGCGGGCCCCTCCAACCGTGGACGGGAAGGGAGAACTTGGCGACGAGGCGTCCGGAGAACGGCGTGTCGGTGAGCCGCGCGAGGAGGACCGGCTCCGGGCTGCGGCGCACCGTCATCACGGTGCCGTGCGGGGCCGGGATTCGGCGGCGGCCATCGCACCAGATCTCGCCGTCCGAGTGGTGGACCGTGTCGAGCAGGACGGTGAGTTCCGAGTCCGGCCCGACCACGAGGGGACGCGAGAACAGGGCGTGGGCCGCGATCGGCACCACGAGGAGCGCCTCGACGTCCGGCCAGACGATCGGCCCGCCGCCGGAGAATGCGTAGGCGGTCGAGCCGGTGGGGGTGGCGATCACGAGGCCGTCGCACCCGAAGGAGGAGACGGCCCGGCCGTCCACGCCGAAGGCGACCTCGATCATGCGTGCCCGGTCCATCTTGAGGAGGGCTGCCTCGTTGAGTGCCCATCCCGTCGTGGTGGCACCGTCGGGCGTGGTCACCTCCAGTTCGACCGTCATTCGCTCGTCCACGGTGTAGTCACCGGAGACCACCCGGGTCACGACGTCCGCGAGCGATTCCGGGTCGGCCTCGGCGAGGAAGCCCACGTGCCCGAAGTTGACCCCGAGCAGGGGAATCGGACGCCCTCTGACCAGTTCGGTGGCGTGCAGGATCGTCCCGTCGCCACCCAGGACGAGCACGAGGTCGGCCTCGTCGGCCTCCTCCTCGGTGAGGACCTGCCCGCCGAGGTCCTCCACGGCTGCCGAGACGAGTTCCGCCTGCTGTGCGACACCGGGGCGGGTGTGACGGACGAGGGCGATCTTCTGCGTCATCCCTCTCCCGTCATCGACCCACCTGCCGGGCCGTCATGGATAGCCTGCCACACGGCGTCGGCCAGGCGGGCGCCCGTCATCGCATCGGGATGCCCGGCACGTAGCGCGACGAAGTACTCGACATTGCCCGCGGGCCCCGGCAGGGGGCTGGCCGCCACGGCCCACGTGTCGAGTCCCACCCCGGCCGCCGCCGCGCACACTCCCATGACGGCCTCGTGGTGGAGGGCCGTCTCCCGCACGACACCTCCCGCCCCGAGCCGGTCGCGGCCGACCTCGAACTGCGGCTTCACCATGAGGAGGAAGTCGGCGTCCGGCGCGGCGCACCTGCGCAGTGCATCGACCACCAGCGTGAGGGAGATGAACGAGAGGTCGCTGACCACCAGCCCCGGTGCCGGCGCGACATCCTCGGGTCGCAGGGTCCGCACGTTGGTGCGGTCGAGCACCGTCACGCGCGGATCCTGTCGCAGCCGCCACGCCAGCTGACCATAGCCCACGTCCACGGCGACCACGCTTGCTGCTCCTGCCCGCAGCAGGACGTCGGTGAATCCCCCGGTGGAGGCACCTGCGTCGAGGGCGCGCTGGCCTGCGATGGCCGGCGCACGGTCGCCGAGTGCTGCGAGCGCGCCGAGCAACTTGTGGGCTCCCCGGGAGACGTATCCGGGAGAGGTTGCCCCGGTCAGCTCGACCGCTTGGGCTGGGTCCACCTGGCGGGCCGGCTTGGTCGCGGCCTGGCCGTCCACGGTCACCCGGCCGGACTCGACGAGCTCGCTCGCCTCCGCGCGCGACCTCGCGAGGCCGCGCCGGACGAGCTCGGCATCCAGACGGACCCGGCGCGCCACGTCAGGTCTCGCTGGTGCGCAGCCGCGTCTCCAGCTCCCTGTGGAGCTCCTCGTACACGGCGACCTGTTCCGGCAGGGGACGCTCGGACAGTCCATCGAGTCGAACGACCGCACGTTCCGGTGGTGGAGCGGGCTTCGGGATCTCCGTCACAGGTCCTCCACGACGGTCAACCTGGGGCAGTGGACCTCAGTGCCCGCCTTCCAGGCTGCGACCGCCAGCGCACGGTACTCGTCGAGGGTGAGGTGGACGGAGTCGTGGGACTCGAGCGATCCGAGCCGTCCCAACTCGAGCTGGGGACCGAGGGAGCGTGCGCGCGCCGACCGGCACACCCACCACCCGTCGCGGTGCACCACCTCGGGGTGCGGCGCGTCCAGGTCGCGGAGGTCGAGCCCGAGGTAGCTGGGCCGCTGCGTTGGTACGGCCCTGACGACGTCGCGAGCACCCGAGACACCCGTGAGGACGTGCAGGGACGGGACTCGGGACGCGACGGCACCGGCGATGTCCGTGTTCAGCCGGTCGCCGACCGCGATCGGGTTGTGGGCACCTGCGCGCTCGGCCGCGAGCCGGAAGATCTCGGGCTCGGGCTTTCCCGCCGAGAGCGGGTGCACGCCCGTCGCGCTCACGACGGCGGCAACGAGCGAGCCGTTCCCGACTGCCATCCCTCGCTCCCGGGGAAGCGTGGTGTCCAGGTTGGTGGCGATGTACTCCGCACCCCCATTGATCGCATACGCGGCCTCCGTGAGATCCGCCCAGCAGATCGACTCACGGAATCCCTGGAGAACCGCCACGGGACGGTCATCAGCGCTCTCGACCAGCTGGAGGCCGCCCTCCTTGACCGCCTGGATGAGGCCGGGCCCTCCCACGGCGAGAACGCGCGCTCCGCTGCCGTGCCGCTTCGCCGCGAGCTGGACCGCCGCCATCGCCGAGGAGTAGACCTCATCGGGCGTGGCCGGGATGCCGAGCGAGACCAGTTGCGCGGCCACGTCCTGTGGCGGCCTCGAGGCGTTGTTCGTCACGAAGAACAGGCGGAGCCCTGCGCCGCGCGCAGCTGCGAGGCCGTCCGCGGCATGCTCGATCGGCGAGGCCCCCTCATAGGCCACACCGTCGAGGTCCAACAGTGCGACATCGTAGGCCACAGCCAGGGAGACGTCGCTGGACAGCAAACCGGTCATCGGTCCTCCTCGTTCTCGTCGCCGGCCATGCCCTCCCCCGACACGTCCTCGTCGCCGGGCTCCTCAGCGCCGGCTTCCCCATCGCCGGGTTGCTCATCGCCGGGCTCTTCAGTGCTGGGTTCCTCAGTGCTGGGTTCCTCAGTGCTGGGTTCCTCAGTGCTGGGTTCCTCAGTGCTGGGTTCCTCAGTGCTGGGTTCCTCAGTGCTGGGTTCCACAGTGCTGGGTTCCTCAGTGCTGGCCGTCGCCCCTGCCTCGGTGTCCTCGGCATCATCCTCAGCCGACGGAGGAGCCGGAATCTCCTCAGCCTGCGCAGCCGCCTCTGCTGCGGCGATCTCGAGGTCGACGGCAAGTGCGAGCTCCTCGTCGAACGCGTCGTCGATGTAGAGGACGGAATCGGTCTCCTCGGACGGCTCGGCGGCGAGCAGCTCTCGCACCTCCTCCGCCTCCTCGGTCCGCCCGAGCTCGTCGAGACGGTCCGCCTTCACGCTGAGCAATCGCGCACGCAACTCCTCGTCACGGATGAACCGCAGGGCGTCCTCAATGACGAGCAGGCCCGCCTCGGACTCGCCCAGATCCGCCCGTGCACCTGAGGCGACGATGGCGAGCTCAGTGCGCGCGTGCGCAGGTTGGTGCGCCAACTCAACCTCGGCGATCACCGCCAGTGCGCGCTCCGGCCGGCCAAGCCCCCGCTCCGAATCGGCTTCGATCGCGCGGAGCGTGTCGTCGCCGGAGAGACGCCGCACCGTCCGTGCCTCTCGCAGCGCGTCCGCGTAGCGACCGGTGTGATAGGCCGTGATGGCGACAGCCTCCCGAACCACGTCGATGCGACCCGCCCGCCGCTGGGCAGCAAGGGCGTGCTGGTGGGCAAGCTCCGGATCAGTGTCGAGGTACTGGCCGGCCGCGACGAGGTGGCGCGCCACCAGGTCGGAATTCTCCTTGTTGAGGGACTTCAGGTGCGTGCGCGAGGCCTTGTCGAGCATCTGCGGCGTGATCGCGGCATCCAGTGCGGGCTCGGCAGCGCGCTCTGCGGCACGCTCGGCCCTCCGCTGCTCGTGGACCTCGTCACGCGGGGCGTCCTGCCGGCGACGCCGGTCGGGCCCATCGTCGCGGCGCGGTCGCTCGTCGCGGCGCGGCCTGTCGTCGCGGCGCGGCCTGTCGTCGCGGCGCGGTCGGTCCTGGCCACCACTGCGGCCCTGGTCGTACCCGCCGCGAGGCCGGTCCCCGTCGTAGGGACGACGAGGTCGATCGGCGTCCCCATCACGACCCCGGTACCCACCATCATCGTCACGCCGTTGGTACCCGCCGCGGTCGTCACGCCGCTGGTACCCCCCACGGTCATCACGCCGCTGATCCCCACGGTCATCACGCCGCTGGTACCCACGGTCATCACGCCGCTGATCCCCACGGTCGTCACGCCGCTGGTACGCGCCACGGTCCTGGCTGTATGGGCGCGAACGATCACCGTCCTCATAGCGGCGGGGCCTATCGTCGCGGCGCGGTCGGTCGTCGCGGCGCGGTCGGTCCTGGCCACCACTGCGGCCTTGGTCGTACCCGCCGCGAGGCCGGTCCCCGTCGTGGGGACGACGAGGTCGATAGGCGTCCCCATCACGACCCCGGTACCCACCATCATCACGCCGCTGAGCACCACCGTCGTCACGCCGCTGGTACCCGCCACGGTCATCGCGTTGTTGATACCCACCACGGTCGTCACGCCGCTGGTACCCACCACGGTCATCACGCCGTTGATACCCACCACGGTCATCACGCCGCTGAGCACCACCGTCGTCACGCCGCTGGTACCCACCACGGTCATCACGTTGTTGATACCCCCCACGGTCATCACGCCGCTGGTACCCACCACGGTCATCACGCCGCTGAGCACCACCGTCGTCACGCCGTTGATACCCACCACGGTCATCACGCCGCTGGTACCCGCCACGGTCATCACGCCGTTGATACCCACCACGGTCATCACGCCGCTGAGCACCACCGTCGTCACGCCGTTGATACCCGCCACGGTCATCACGCCGTTGATACCCGCCGCGGTCGTCACGCCGCTGGTATCCACCACGATCATCCCCGTACGGGCGCGCCGGCCGGGAACTCTCGTCAGACCGCTGACGATTCTCATCGTCATCGCGCCGCGCCCGATAGGGGCGCTCGCTCCGGCCAGAGTCAAAGCCTCGGCGTTGGTCCCGGTCCTCGTCCTTCTCGTCCGGGCGGTCGTTCTCTGACGCCATGATGTCCTCTGCTGGGTTCGAAAAGAGCTACGTCCCACGATACTGCCCGTAGGACGAGTTCAGGCCGGCTGCCTGATGGCAGCCGGCCTGATTCGGGTGTGTGTTCGGCGGTGTCCTACTCTCCCACACCCTGGCGGGTGCAGTACCATCGGCGCTGGAGGGCTTAGCTTCCGGGTTCGGAATGGGGCCGGGCGTT
>RZYE01000224.1 GCA_009930425.1 Actinomycetota bacterium
GGGGGTGCCGGAGGGGTCGGAGCCGGTTGGCCGGCGGGAGCGCTTCGCCACGCCGCCCATTGTGCCCCGCCGTACGATGGAGGTGGCCACGTACGCTGCTCGGCCGTCGCCAGCCGGGCCTCGCTGGGAGGTGGAATCGTGATTCCCGTCCGAATCGTCGGCCTCGCGCTGGACGTGAAGTCGCAGCCGGTGGTGATCCTCAAGCCGCTCGGGGAGGAACCCGGCCAGGGGAGTATGCTGCCGATCTGGATCGGCGGCCTGGAGGCCACGGCCATCCTCATGGCGGTGGAGGGCACGCCACCGCCGCGTCCCCTGACCCTGGACCTGATGAAGTCCATGCTCGAGACCCTCGACGCCGAGGTGGAGCGGGTGGAGATCACCCGGCTCGAGGAGGGCACGTTCTTCGCGGAGATCACCGTGCGGAGTCCGGGTGGGTTGCGGGTGCTGGACGCCCGGCCGTCCGACTCGATCGGGCTGGCGCTGCGCACCGGCACCCAGATCTGGGTGGCGGAAGCCGTGTTCGCTGAGGCGGGGATCCCGGACCAGACGGCGGAGGCCACGGACGAGGAGGCCGAGGTCGCGGCGTTCAGCGAGTTCCTCGAGCACGTGGACCCGGAGGACTTCCAGGGCTGAGGGCTACCCGGGTCGCCGGCCCGTCACCTCACGCACCCGGAACTCCACGATCCGGCGGATCAGCTCGACCGGCAGCGGCTCGGACAGTTGGAACTGCGCGGACCCCTTGCCGCGCTTGTACGGCGCGAGGTCGGCCGCGAACGCCTCCATCCCCGACGGCGTGGGGTACAGCCCCACGTGCCGCGCGTACCCCGCGAAGTGCACGAGGTGTTTGCCGCCGAGGTCGAAGGTCGGGATCGCGTAGCTGATCGTCTCGACGGCGTCAGGCGTGAGGTCTCGGATGATCGCGCGCATCTCCTCGAGCGCGGCTTGCGTCTTGGCAGGGAACTGCGCGATGTACTCGTCGATCGAGGCGGCGGTGGGACGGGCCATGCGGGACAGTGTGGCAGGAGGCCCTACCGTGGGGCCATGGCCACACCCGAGTTCATCCTCCGACTGCGCGAGAAGATCGGCACTGAGCCCCTCTGGCTGACCGGGGCGGGTGCCGTGGTGGTCCACGAGGGCAGGGTGCTCCTCGTCAGGCGCGCCGACAACGGCGCCTGGACCCCGGTCACCGGCATCATCGACCCCGGCGAGGAGCCGGCCCACGCCGCCCGGCGCGAGCTGCTGGAGGAGACCGGCGTGGTGGGCGAACCGGTGCGCGTCACGTCGATCCGGGTGAGCCCCATGGTCACGTACGCCAACGGGGACCAGACCCAGTACATCGCCATCGATTTCCTCTTCCGCTGGGTGAGCGGCGAGCCCCATCCCGCCGATGGCGAGAACACCGAGGCCCGCTGGTTCCCGATCGATGACCTCCCCCCGATGTCGGAGTGGCACCGCAGCAACATCGACCGGGCACTCGCCGGCGGGGAGGCCACGTACTTCGCGCCCTGACGGTGGGCAGCCTCACCCCACCCGCCCGGGCCGGGCGTCCGCCCGCGCCGTACGATGGAGACCTGCGCCGTGGCCCCGCCCCGCAGTTCCCCCACCTCCAGGAGTACCGTGCACGACGACGCCGCGACCGCCGACGTCCCCACCCAGGCGAGGCGCCGGCGCGCCTTCGCGGTGATCAGCCACCCCGACGCGGGCAAGTCCACCCTCACGGAGGCCCTCGCGCTGCACACGCACGCCATCGGCGAGGCGGGGCACATCAACGGCAAGGCGGGACGGCGCCGGACGGTCTCGGACTGGATGGAGATGGAGCAGGCCCGGGGGATCTCGGTGACCTCGGCGTCCCTGCAGCTCACCTACCGGGACACGGTGCTCAACCTGCTGGACACCCCCGGCCACGCCGACTTCTCCGAGGACACCTACCGGGTACTCGCGGCGGTGGACGCGGCGGTCATGCTCATCGACGCCGCCAAGGGCCTGGAGCCGCAGACCATGAAGCTGTTCGCGGTCTGCAAGCACCGCGGCATCCCGATCATCACGGTGGTCAACAAGTGGGACCGGCCGGGCCGGGACCCCCTCGAGCTGATGGACGAGATCACCGAGCGCACCGGGCTCACCCCGACCCCGCTGACGTGGCCGGTGGGCATCGCGGGGGACTTCCGCGGCGTCGTCGACAGGGCGACCGGGGAGTACGTGCGGTTCACGCCCACCGCGGGAGGGGCGCGCATCGCCCCGGAGGAGCGGTTCACCCCGGAGCAGGCGGCGGCGCGCGAGGGTGCCGCGTGGGAGGCCGCCCTGGAGGAGGTCTCGCTGCTGGATGCCACCGGCGCGGACCACGATCAGGAGTCGTTCCGCGCAGGCCGGACCACGCCGTTGCTGTTCGCCTCGGCGGTGCGCAACTTCGGGGTGCACGCCCTGTTGGAGGCGCTGGTGGAGTTGGCGCCGTCGCCGGGTCCGCGGGAGACGGTGGTCGGTGCCACCCGCGCACTGGAGGATCCGTTCAGCGCGTTCGTGTTCAAGATGCAGGCAGGGATGAACACCGCCCACCACGACCGGTTGGCCTTCATCCGGGTGGTGTCGGGCGTGTTCGAGCGGGGCATGGTGGTGAACTGCGCCCGCACCGGCAAGCCCTTCGCCACGAAGTACGCCCAGCAGGCCTTCGGCCGGGACCGGACGGTGGTGGACGTGGCGTACCCGGGCGACGTCGTCGGGCTGGTGAACGCCTCCGACCTGCACGTGGGGGACACCCTCCACCTCGGCCCGGTGGTGCAGTACCCGCCACTGCCCACCTTCGCGCCGGAGCACTTCGCGGTGGTGCGGGCAAGGGACGCCGGACGGTACAAGCAGTTCCGCCGCGGGATCGCCCAGCTCACCGCCGAGGGCGTGGTACAGGTGCTGCGCTCGGACCTGCGTGGCGAGCAGGCGCCCGTGCTGGCCGCGGTGGGGCCGATGCAGTTCGAGGTGGCCGAGCACCGCTTGGCGAGCGAGTTCAACGCGCCCGTGCGCCTGGAGCACCTGTCCTACACCACCGCCCGTGCCACCACCCAAGCGTGGCGGGACAAGTTGAACGGCCAGCCCGGAGTCGAGGTGCTCGAGCGGCACGACGGCGAACTCCTCGCCCTCTTCCCGGACAAGTGGCGCGTCAACTCCGTGGTCCGGGCGCTGCCGGACGTTGAGCTCATCCCCCTCGTGGCCACCTGAGGGGAGAGTTGGAGAGGGCGGTCGCAGGCACACGCTCGTGGCCACCTGAGGGGGGCGGTCGCAGCCACACGCTCGTGGCCACCTGATGGGAGATCGCGGGAGGGGGCGGCGGCAATCACCCGTCCGGGCCGTTTGGTGGTTCACGTGGCTGCTTGGCCTGGGCGAATGATTCCACCAGGTTGCGATGCACCGGTTTGATATCCACCGTCGAGGCCGTGTATTTCATTCCGTCGGAATTCCGACGGGC